>JADGBS010000468.1 GCA_015231325.1 Oligoflexia bacterium
ATTACAATTGTGACATATGACCTTGTTTTCTTGATTTGTCTGCATTTTGAAGGGGAAGTGGTTGATGGTCTAGAGTTTAAACCATAAAAAGTATAAGGGGATTATTCATAACCGAATGCCATTGTTTCACAAAACACCCCATGGCCAGAGCATTCCTTTTGTCTATAATTGAAAATTCTTGATCAAGAAAGTGTTAATCTTGGTGGTTTTAAGAAAAACCAAGATACAAACAATTTTTGGTACACGCAATTTTTTTACTTATTTTTTTATTTAATCTGCTTGACTCCCGTTAGCAAGGGTAACAGGTAGTAGAATGGATGTTAATCTCTAACAGAATTGAGATTGTTCAACATGAATATCTATAAAAATAGCTCATAACAGTTAAAATAACTTAATCTTTCTTCGATGGCACCACAAAGTCACGCCCCCTGTGGGTATTAACAAGAATATCGTTTTTCATTTTGCTCATTTTTGCTCACTTTTGCTCACTTACCATCGTTCCCAATGGATATTTTCTAATTTATATTTATCTTTGGGTTTGTCTTCGCCTGTTGGCCGACCAATAGGAATAACATTGAGCGGGATAATCTTATCAGGAATGCCGAGGGTTTTACGTACAACCGCCATTCTCTCCACGTTGGGATAAGCAGCAGTCCAAACTGCACCCAACCCCAACGCCTCTGCCGCAAGTAGAATGTTTTCACCGGCCAAGGAGGCATCAATTATTGCAAACTCTGTGCTGGCATCATGCGCTTTTTGAGGATCGGTACAAACCACAATAGCTGCCCCTGCCTTACTGAGCATTTTTGCATAAGGAAGCCCGTCTTTTAATTCATCAATTTTTTTCTTTTCGGCAACAATAATAAAGGACCACGGTTGCTTATTAACTGCCGATGGGGCCGCCATTCCAGCACGAACTATTTTTTCTAGATCTGATTTTGAGACTTCCTCTCCAGTAAAATTTCTAACGCTCTTCCGAGAGTGGATTACAGATAGTGTATCTTTGATAGACATTTTTTCCTCCATCTTTAATTGAGAACACCCTACATTTAGCGTAAAGATTAAAAATAAAAAAAAGATTTTATTCTTCAACAGTTATCTCCTGCAATTAATGGTATTGCTTGAAAAATATATAAACATATTCCTCGTAAAAAATCTATAATAACAGTTCCAAATCTATTTCATCGCGTACTGGTATATTATAATCACCAAGAAGAGAAATCTTCGGTTTGACTTTTCTTGCCGCTGCCACTGAATTCAAATGAATTCCACAGATAGTAAAACCTCTTCGTTGATAAAATCTGAGAGCATCTAGGTTATCATTAGTGGTCATTAAAAATATTCTACTGCATCCATTGTTTTTAGCCATTTCTAAAAACTGATTCAAGATCATAGTACCTGTCCCATTAAATTTGGCCAATACTTCGAATACCACAATCTCGCATTCTTTTTTATTATCTTCTGCTCTGTCTTTTATTTCGTAAAATAAAAACGCTTCAATCTGTCCGTGATCACCTTCTACAATAATACCTGGCAAAGCACTTGGATAATAATCTTTCCCACGGATAATCAGGGGTTCCCCACCCCAATAACGATCCATCAGCTCTTTTATTAGACGAGTATCATCAGCAGTCGCTTTCCTGAATTTTATCTCTCGATGTCTTTGTTCCATTTTATTCCCACTTTTTTAAATTTTCTCACCTCCTCAATAAAGATCTCCATCAAGAAGGATTGAGTCTGCCAGTTTCTTTTTACTTCTATTATAGCATCTCTGGTTTGTAGCAACATCGGTGTGGCCAACTTCTTTCGAAACCAAGTATATATCATTTCCCTTCTCAATTAATCGTGTGACTAAAGTATTTCTTGCAGAATGCGCTGCGTACCCTCGTAAATCTTTAATTCCAATTAACTGAGGAGGCGAAGTCTTTTTTTGATTTCGTGGTCTTCTATAACGATTTTCAAATCATATATTAATGTAACTTTTTTGAAAAGGAGTTTACTTTGAATATATCAGATAATTTTGATGGG
>JADGBS010000469.1:0-451 GCA_015231325.1 Oligoflexia bacterium
TGCACAAGTTGAACCCAAAAATCAAAAAATTTCAAATGAAATAAATGAGTTAAAAGACACTTTTGCCGCAGGAAAAAAGCAGTGGGAAGAGGAGGTGCTTTCTCTAAAAAAAGTTTCTGTACTAAAAAATCAACTAGATCGTTTGCGCTTTGATTTAGAAATAAATGAACGTAAGCAAAATTATGAAGAGGCATCCCGTATAAAATATTCACTGATCCCCAAAATTGAAAAAGAACTGATGAGCTACAATAACAGTAGGACTTTGAAACCTGAACATGTGGCACAAGTAATCTCGCGGCAAACAGGTGTTCCCTTAGAAAAAATTTTGAAATCTAAACAAGAACGTTTGTTAGAATTAGAAAAATATTTAAATCAACGTATTTTTGGTCAAGAAGAAGCACTGCATGAGATATATGAAACACTATTAACGGCACACGCTGGTCTCACCGAT
>JADGBS010000469.1:534-2026 GCA_015231325.1 Oligoflexia bacterium
TTTAATAGTGAAAAAAATATCGTTCGCTTAGATATGAGCGAATTTTCCGAAAAGCATGCTGTCGCTAAATTGATCGGCGCACCTGCCGGATATGTGGGATATGAAGATAGCGGAATATTAACCGAGGCCATCCGTAAACGTCCTTATTCAGTAATCCTGCTAGACGAAATAGAAAAGGCCCATCCGGATTTTGCCGATATTTTGTTGCAAATACTCGATGACGGCAGACTAACAGATAATAAGGGAAGGACTATTAATTTCAAAAACACGATTATATTTATGACCTCCAATAGTCAAAACATCGAAGAAGATTTTAAAACTGAAGTTTTGGGACGAATCGATGAAATACTACATTACCATGGTCTTAGTCCAAATATTATACGTAAGCTGATTGATAAACAACTATCCCTACTCAATGAACGTTTAAAAAGTAAACAGTTAGTAGTTGGCCTCGATGAAAGCGTTTACCAAGTATTAGAAGAACGGGGATATATCAATGAATATGGCGCTAGACCCCTGCAAACAATATTTAATAAAATCGTAATCAGACCACTCTCCGAAAAAATTATTAAGGGAGATGTAATGAATAATCAACTGCATTTAGTTTGGCAACAAGGGAATTTGCAGATTAAATAAGATCGCGATATGCAATATGCGATATAAAGATCACTAATATAAGATCACTAATATTTTTATCATCTCCTTTTCATAAAATGATATTAATAAATTGATAAATTGATAAATTAGTAAGCGACCAGTGTTCGTAATTTATTTTATACTTGACTTTTATCTTTCTGTTTCATATTATGAATAAATGATTATGAATCAGCAGAAATAATCGGCGTTCGTAATGCACAATCAGGATCAGTTAGGGTCAAGATAGGATCGAAGAATAATATTGTTTTTATCGTTTATTCGTTTATCAATCTCATTAAAAAAATTTAAAAAGAAAGAGGTTTGTTATGTCCGCAGGTAAAAGAAAACAGTCCGCTAAAAATGGTTCTCGCACAGATTCGTTAATGATCATGAACAAAAGATTTATAGCTCCCAGAAAAACATTAAAATCGCTACTACAACTCATCGAAAATAATCCTGACATCCAAGAAGATCTGACTCCTTGTTGTTGTGATGAAATAGCAACAACAAAATCAAAAAGAGGAAGAAAACCTGGTAAAACAGGAAAAGCATCCTGTACTACGTTGAAGAATGCTCGCCTAGAAGCAGGAATGACACAAAAAGAGTTGGCCGAAAAAGTAGGCATCAACCAGGGACTTATTTCTAAAATGGAGAATGGCTCTATAAAGGTGACAGAGAACGTGGCCCATGAATTGGGAAAATGCTTCAAGTCAGATTACAAATCATTTTTACGCTAAGTCTCTCCCCGGCCAACACCCCTCCTTACGCACTTATTTACACTCACACATCTACGGTTTAGGTATCAGCAAGCTCTGTTGATAACAAGATGGAGCATCGTAACCTAAAAGATTAAGCG
>JADGBS010000046.1 GCA_015231325.1 Oligoflexia bacterium
CAGATTTTCAAGATTCTCAAAAAGGAGACTTGAAACATTTCAAACGTTATAAGGCATCCATTTTTCAGATGCAAGGAACTCCCTTGATCGAAGCGAGCGAAATATCAATATTGGCCTTTGAAAATTAGTTAACTGATAAATCCCTTCTGGTGTTCGCAAATCTCCGCGATTACTCTTGTCACCAGCGGTCTGCCCAGTAGCAATCTGATAACTTTGCAAATAAGTAGGATATCCTCCTTCATTCCGAAAAAGATGTAAACGGTGAGTGGCCTTTTCAACCACCATGACGTGGTGAGAATGAACCTCGTCCATCATAAAAATATTGGCGGGATATCGCAATTCCTGAGGAATCGATTTTTCTATTGCCAAACTCTGTTGCCCCCCAGACAAATTGGCATCCCCCTCCGAAGATTTTGCCATCATCTGTCCCGAAGGAAGGGGAATTGCCCACAAAACTGAAATCATAAAAAAACAAGATACCACTCCCGCAAACATCAACCATCGCGAAAACCATCGCGAAGAAAAAGCTGATTGCCAATAACGACGGCAGCAGTGACACAAAAAATTAGTAAAAACATCACAAAATGTCTTCATAAATTAGATTTTCATAAAACTGCACTTGCGAGTAAAGCATAAACAACTTCTCTCGCCGGCATGACTGTTTAGAAAAATAATAAATAATACCACCTAAAAATAGCACCCCATATAGAAAAACGTAACTTCAATATATCTTCAATATATCTTAAATATATCTTAAATATATATTAAAAGATGTTGGGCGTCATTCTCAAAAAATGGACTAATGATAGGTATTTTATTGTTAGACATTCCATTTTACTCAAGAACTACATTGATAAATACCCCGGATCCTTTGACATTAATCCTTGCACATTTTACCGCGGTTATACCAGACTCCCAATCCTGATATTATTAAAATAAAGGTAGTGTAATACTTTTGCACGCATAGCATGCCACTTTCAAATTACCGAAGGCAAAAGGCCACTGACGGAGTCCGCGTTATGGGTAAAACACCCTCTGAAAATGAAAAACCAGGCAGAAATACTGACGATTCACCAGAAATTAATCTACAAAAAAATATGGAGATTCAGGACAAGTTCAATGAAATCTTCGATAAAAGCGATGACTCCAACGAAGACGAAAAAAAAACCGTATTGTTTGACATCAACGCTCTTAAAAAAGATTTACTTGATCAAGAAAAGGGAGCTGTAGACCAAAATTTTAATATTGATTTTTTGGTCAAAAAAAATCCAAAAACATCGACTATCCCCACAGAAGAGGCGGGATCAGCAGAGACAGCAACAGTAGAGTCGGCGTCTACGTCAGCATCTACAATAGACACAGCACCCACTGAAGCTGCCGCGGCGGATATAACCAATACTGTAGAGAATACTGTAGAGAATACGGTGGAAGATACTATTGCAGCGTTAGGCAGGCAAGAAGAAGAGATCGATGAACCAAAAGATCAGGAAGCACAAGTAGAACAATTGGAAGTAGTGGTCCCAGAAGGTAGCTTGGATTCCGATATAACTACGAACACAGAAACGGCAACAGAAGAACCGATATCGGAAAAGAGCAACGACAATGCGAACGCAATCGAACTAAATGTCAACAATGATCCATTGGTAATTGAAATTAATCAATTTCCTGAAGACAATACTGATAATGAACCAAAATCCGAAGTCGAAAAAGAAGAGAGCAAAAGCGAGTCCCTAGATATCTCATTCTTTCAGTACTCTAATCCTACCTTAAAAACGACTCCCCAATTATTTGCAGCAACACCTGAACAAGTGTTTTCAGAACAAGTACTTCCCGAACAAGAAATATCTTTCTCCTCTCCAGAAAGACCCTCAGAATCGACCTCCACCGCGGCGGCGAATGCGGAAACTACTGCACCACCCGCCGCGGTAGCGCAAACTACAACTATCGGCCAAAGCGAAATAGAAGGAAGTAAGGAATACACTCAGTACTACTCCGATGAGCTGGTGAAATTACAGGTATTAATTCGTAATTTACGAGAAGACCGTGAACAGCTGGGGCAAAAATTGCGGACGCTGGAGAATGAAAGATTCACATTCCAGCAAAATATGTTACATCGTGAGGCCGCCTTTGATGAAGTACGAATAGAGTTGGAGCTATCAAAGAGACGACATCAAGAGGAACTAGAAACTTTAAAGTACAAATTTAAAAATGCCGAAAGCAGAAAAAAGCTCTTGGAAGAAAAAAATAGACACCTCCAGGAAGAAGTGGCCAAGCTGGGGCAAAAAGTACGAATTGATATCAGTGGAGTCAGAGGAAGGGAAAAAGAGTTGGAAAATCAACTGGAACTTTTACGTGCGGATACCAATAACCAACTGGCAATCAGAGACAGTAAAATTTTGGAACTCAAACGCCAAGTTGATACTATTGAATTCGATATGGAAAGTTGCAATCAACGGGAAGATGAACATAAAAAGCGCCGACTTTTTTTAGAAGAAAAGATCGCAAAGTTGAAAAAAACTTTAAAGATAACTCTGTCCTCATTAGACGAAGAAAACGTTCTTGATGGTTTGCCAAAAGGTGCAAAAAAAATTAAGCTCTGACCTATTATTTAAAGTATAAGCTCATCAAATATTTTATAATCAGGGCATGTACCAAGGCATGAGATATCAAGGCATGAGAAAGAACTGTTTTGAATTAGCTGCTGTTGGCCTAAGTGAGACTGTCCTCAATAATATCAGAGAGGTGGTCGGTAATTCTCATCTAGGAGGAGAAGTGTTGTTACCTCCCCCCTTCGCTCCTTGGCGAGAAGGTGATATTGGTTCTTCGCTAAAAAAAGAATATGACATCATCCTAATCAACCCAATAATATTTAAACGTCCATTACATAAGGTTATTACTGAAATAAAAAATACCTTCCCTTTAACTGAAATAATCGTTGTCTCCTTTACTAGCAACTACCGTTTAGCAATTTACTCTTTTCGCGCCGGGGCCAGGGATATTTTAAGCTACCCTTTTTCTTCAGCAGAAATTGTCGCCGTACTAGATCGCGCACTGAGCTACCGCCATTTATGGCAAAAATCCAACTACCTGGGTGACTTTTTAGAAATTAGCAATCTCTTTGGTGATTATAGAAAAATTAATACTGTAGAAGAGCTCTTTAGCAAAATGGAACTTTTTACCAAAAAAAAATTTGATGCCTCTTTTCTTTGGGTGTTGAAATTTTCATTAAACGATCATGGATTACTAGAAAAATTCGCCGGCAGACCTTGGCCATTGAAGAATCACAATCAGAACGAAGTTCTCAATCCATTTCAAGAAAAATTTATAGACAAAGTGAAGGAACAAAAAAATCGTGAGGCACTGCCTTACTCTACCACTTTCACTACGGCCTTCACTACCACCTACTCAAATACTCTTCCATTTCAAGATAAATTATGTGCCATATTAGATCTCGGGCGATTTGAAGGTCGCTATTACTTAGCAACCTTCGCTTTTGCACAAGTATCGGAGTTAACACAATTAGACGAGTATCGTCAAGATCTGTTACAACAATTTTCTCGAATTACCCATGGACTATTTCAGCAAATTTCTAACTTTAAAATTAATCGTCAACTATCCCTAATGGTCTACATTGATGATGTTAGTGGACTATATAACCAAAGAAAGCTTTATTCCGATATTGAAACTTTAATTCAAAAATACAGCGATACCAAAGAGATCTTTTCGGTATTATTTATCGACATCGATCACTTCAAAAAAGTGAACGATATTCACGGCCACTTAGTTGGTTCTGCATTACTGCAATCTTTTTCCTTGGAATTACAAAAAATTGTGCGTGAAAGCGATCTTATCTATCGCTACGGCGGAGATGAGTTTGTAATAATTCTCCCTCTGGTAAGCGGAGAACGTGCCTGTATTATTGCCGCCAGAATCTCTAATATAATTAAAAATCAAAAATTTCCGATAAAAATTAAAGATTTAAATGAGCGAAATGTTGAATTACAACTGAGCGTCTCCATAGGTATAGCACAGTATCCTTTGGATGCTGCATCTAAAGATGAGATCTTGGCCCGAGCAGACCACATGATGTATAACGCAAAAAAAATTTCCCGTGGAAGCGTCTACTTTGGTAATAAAATTTTTAGTGGAGAAATGGAAAATCTTATTGAACAAGAGTGAAAATTGTTCAATTATTACCTTGAACGCACTATTAACCATGAACAGGGGGTTTCTACTCATGAATCGAAAGCAGTTACTAGATTCTATTCTTAGCAGCTACCCGGAATTTTCTGGTTGGAACTATCGGCAAGCAGACCTGTTTCTACATTCCATGATTGATAACATCCAAAAATGTTTAAAGCGAGGTGAAGAAGTAACATTAGTTGGTTTTGGAACTTTTCAAAAAGTAGAGTTAGCAACACGCAAAGGAAGAAACCCTAGCACCGGTCAAGAAATCGACATTTGTGCCAAAAGTGTCCCCAGATTCAGACCTGGGCAAGCATTCAAAGATTATATCTAATGACTGATTTTGTACTATATTGACCTCAGATTGATCCAAGCAATTTTTTTCTAACAAAAATAAAAAAATAAATGTAAGTGAAGAAGCACACAAAAATATTTTTTGATAAAAGTCATCAACTCAATCAAACATTTTGCCTATGACAAAAAAAGAATAAATGCTCTGCAATAAAAAAATAGTCGTGGTTATGCCTGCTTATAATGCAGCAAAAACATTAGAACGAACGTACATTGAAATACCCACTGATTTAGTTGATGAGGTAGTTCTTGTTGATGACTGCAGCACTGACGAAACTGTTTCCTTGGCAAAAAAAATTGGAATAAAACACATAGTTGTACATGAAAAGAATTTAGGGTATGGCGGTAATCAAAAATCATGTTATGACTATGCACTAAAATTAGATGCTGACATAGTCGTTATGCTGCATCCTGATTACCAATATTCTCCAAAATTAATCAGATCAATGGCCTCCTTACTATCCGAAGATATCTATGATATCGTAATGGGATCCAGAATACTGGGAAAAGGGGCCCTCTCTGGGGGCATGCCATTTTATAAGTTTTTTTTCAACCGCCTTTTAACTTTTTTGGAAAACGTAATTATTAATCAAAAATTATCTGAATACCACAGTGGATACCGCGCATATACTCACGATGTTCTAAGGAAAATAAAATATCACAAGAATTCTAATAACTTCATCTTTGATAACCAATTTTTGGTGCAAGCGCATTTTTATAAATTTAGAATAGCAGAGATTACTTGTCCCACAAACTATTCTAAAGACGCGTCTTCAATAAATCTCATTGGAAGTTTGATGTATGGAATCGGTTGCCTAATTACGGCCGTCAGTTATAGATTGCATCAGCTCAAAATTAGAAAATCCCCCCTGTTTCTCGACCATTTCAAAATCTCATAGCAAAGAAACACCGCCTGTATGAATCCTTTATACCTAATGACGATTGTCTCTTTTTTGAAAAATCGGATAGTGCGGGAAGTTATTAAGTTCCCATTCCCAACCCATTGTTAACGTTTAATTGACACAACAAATAGGTGCGTTATGATTTACTTATAACAATCATTCAAGATTTTTGGGAGAAAATTTTATGGGTCTTCAAAATTTTATTTCGGTAATTTCAATCACCACTATCATGCTGGTAGTGATTGTTGCCAATAGTGCCTATTGCGGAACCGGACGGGCCAAAAACAGTGCGTCAACGACAACCGGAATAGGAACAATAGCACAAGGCCCTCAAATTGATCAAAGTTGTCCAGATTCCTCCACTAATGAAAACAATATTATGACTAACGGCCTAGCATCGTGTATCAATCGTATAGGGGATGACGACCCCGCAAAACAGTGCTTCCAACAATGGAAAGAACTAGTTGAGGGATCGAAATCATATCTCTTGGCAACTGGCAAACAGGATCCGCATCCATACTTGCGTTGGTTTGGGGTTTACAAATATACTCTCCAAGGTCAAATAAAGGCCTTTTTAAATAAATGTAAAGATAAAATTGCGCCAGACCCAAAAAAGTCTCGTGCCTACGATTTGCTAGTCGCTCCAGCAAGCTTCATGGAATGTGCCGCGTTGGACAAAATTAGAAAACATGTGGCAACTAAGAGGCCTCAGGGTGAAACAGGTTGTTTTTATTTTAGATATCAACTACAAGACCCAGTTTATCTCTACGAACCTTTACTGCATGATGGCCACAGATTGTTTTCATTGGATCATAAAAAAGAAACAGAGATACATATAGATGCATCCTGGGGGCCTGGGGTGAGTTGGTCGGAAATGTCCAAAAGATATTCCTACGTATTTTTCCCTAACGTAACTGTTAAACCTCCCAACATATTCAAATATTGTATTTCCCTAGAGGATTGTACGACAATATCCGATGATAACTCATTATTGCAGTCGCTTTATAAAGGTAGTTATGATCAACCGACATGTGATAAACTCAAAAGTTTATCACTTAAAGTTTTTAGTTTGGAAGAGAGCACGGTTATGAGTTATATGTCCTTTCCGCAATTAGTGAGTACATCGTCATTTGATTCTAAAAATACAACAACGAACGGATGTAGATTAGATAAGGAAGGGAACATTATCGGAGCACCAAATGATTCCTTGGTTGGCATGTCGCCGTTCCAAAAAGGTGTTATAGGATCAGCAAAAAAAGCGATTCAAAAATTAAAGGAGAAGCATAAAATAGTTGTAGCTGATAGTGTCTGGAATAGTGAAGAAGAAAAAATGCAGTCTGAACGAGAATATTTAGGGATGGTCACAAAGGCGCTACTAACAGAAAAAGAGGATTGTAACGAACATTCTGGCGATATAAACATGATCATGAATAATATAAGAACTAGGAAAGGTAAATTAGGTCAAGGGGAGATCGTGTCGAGTACAGTTTCATTACAGAGATTAATCACAGATATGCAGGAAGACATAGGTAAGCTAAGAGACTTTGGCGCTGTACAAGAAAAAATTAACGAAGCAGAAAGTGTTCTCTCCTCAATGCGAGAAGCAAAACAAAAAATCGAGACAGAGGAGGAAGAGAGAAAGTCAAAAGCAGCACGATCTCGAAGGACCGAAGAAGCAATCCATGAGGATTGCAAGAGATTGGGAATTATCGTCCAAGACTGCCAAACATTAACGGTACAGAAACTTAGGAATGTATACCACAAATTAGTTGCAACAAAACATCCTGATAGGGGAGGAAGTGTAGAAGAATTTCAACAGATTCAAGCGGCCTACGAACGAATTATGAATGGGTTCAATTGAAAGTAATTCAAATCAGGTTGTTTCTCTTATAAACAACAATGGCCGCTGCCCCTAAACAAAAATAAAAAAGTAATAGTTGAAAGGCGTCATCATGAGAAGCATTTTCCATATACTCCATGTACCACGTCCATATAGGCATGTCGTACTCTACACGAATAGTGCTTCCGTAAACCAGTGATCTAAACACTAAAGATACTATTAGCAACCCCCACAGAATTATGCGCATCGGCGATGAAAGCTTTTGATGACACTTCCCTCCGAGAATAGCAAAAACTGGGAACATAAGGCAGATATATCTTGGGCCTGCAGTAAACCCGCCATGCCAAGCTCCAAAAGATGCGTTCATAAACAGCAAAGCAAACAGTCCCAAAAACGCAAAGATAGCAAGTAGTTGAAATTCGTAATCTTCCTGCGCATTATCAAAAACTTTTAAAATTCTCCATTTTTTAAAAATTAAAACCGCGATCAAAAATAACAACCACGGCTGAGTAAACAATATTCCTCTGCTACTCCCAAAAATTAATTCGTACAGAATAGTCAGTCTTGGAGTGGGGAAAAATATCCCTCCTATATTTCCAGGAATATTTGCACAATCAAGCATCTCTGGGCGTTGATAGGCGTAGGCAATAGATAATGGCCCCCCAAATGCCACAGTGTGGTACCAGATCCATAGGATTCCAGGAAAAACACCGCCAGCAACAAAGAATAAAATCCACTGGAAATTATTTTTATTTTGTAAAAATAAAATAATTAATAGCGGAATAAAAATTAATCCGACGGAATAATCGCAAAGAAGTGCAAAACCGTAAGTAAGTCCAACTAAAAAAATATTACGAGCAAAAAAAGCGCAAACTAGTCCTAAAATAAAGACAGCATTTAACCCATGGCCCAAGTAGTCACTCATAAAAAGAGAAGAAGTATTTCCAAATGTCAGTGCTAGTACGGTGAAATGAATGGAGGTAGTCGATAGTTGCCGTTGTTGTAATTGACCAATCAACACGATAAGTATAATTGCAAAAGGAAAAACTTGAGTAAATATCGAAATGATGCGGCCGTACTTGGGATCAAGGTTACTAAGGCCCCTAATGCTTGAATCACCATTAAATTTATCAATTAACCAAAATATGGGAGCACCGACAAACATAGGTCCGGGTGCCTTATTGGAGTAATAATGTCCATCAGGAGTTTTGGCCCAATCGCCTGACCAATGGATATAGGAATCAACGTTAAAGCTCAAATCAGAAACCATAGACCTCATGGCCATGAGACGAGAATTTTGATTAGGATCGTCGACACCTCGTGCAAATAGATTTAAAAAAATAAAAACTAATATCCAAATTGCTGCAGGGTGTGGGTGTTTTAGTAAGACAAATAACGACATAACAGTTCTAAAAAGAACTATTAGTTAATTTGAACCTCAACTCCGATCAACATTCCTAAAAAATATCTTGGTTTTATTGTCAGAGAATGTATTGGACGGTGATCATCAGTAAATATTCCCCAAGCTGTCGCGCCCAAACGCTCCAACTTTAAATTTAAATGATGATAATTCTTCGTTGCTCCGTTATATAGGTAGCTCAAATCAAGATTCCCTCCAAGGGCCCGATCAAAACCTTTCTTGGCACTCAACAAAATAGCATCCCGACCACTATTTCTGGCCAAAACGATATTTTTGATCATTAAATCTTCATAAGTAAAATAATCTTGATTCTCAACGCTTCTTCTAAATAGCCCCGTTAAATCCCAGTTGTCATCCAGATTCAATATCAAATTATGCACTAGATTATTTTCTGGTTCACTCACAATACTAACGAGGGGATACTCTTGGAGTAATTTTTCTTCGGACAAAGAGAATAGCACAGTACCATCATCTACAAATGCAAATTCCGCCGCATTTGAAGATGGAGCAAAGTTAGCGACAGCTACTAACAAAAATACCAAAACATAACTGCGAAAAAATGACATCAATGTCAATTTGGAACAAAAAGATAAACACATAAATTCTCCTCTGGTGGTCAAATGATAGTCAAATCAGAATAAAATGCAGTACACTGAATTCGATTTTAATCCTAGGGTTGACCTTCGTCTAGTGATATTCGATAATGATACTCGGCCAAATACCATACCAAGTATATTTTTCAACGGAGTACACATCATGAAAATATGTTCGCTATTACCACTAATAACATTATCAATACTGACAAATATCATCTTTTTGTTCACCGCTGATGCTGATGCCGGCCCCAACGCTGATGCCAACGCTAATGAAAATCAGAATCCCCCGGTAAAATCCCTTATAAAAATCTTCGAGCATCACGGGGAAAAATTTTTAGCATTTTATTTTGATAACCAACCAGAATGGTACACATACTGGAAAAACCCTGGTAGTACTGGACTACCTTTTAGTTTTAAAATTGATTTGGATGGTCAACCAAAAAATTCTCCGCAAATTTTCGAAGAATTAGAGTGGCCAACTCCGCAGAGATTTATAAAAGGTGCAACCGGCCAAGAAGAGTGGGCATTTGGCCACAAAGGTGTTTATGGATTCTTTTTTAAACTGCCGCCACCTAAAGTCTTGTCCGCCACCATTGAAAATCGTCCGCTCTCCATTGAGATACACTGGCTTGCATGCAAGAATGTTTGTGTTCCCGGCGAGAAAAAGCTTATGGGAAAAATTGTGCCTGATCCAGCAGCATCAGAACTGACAAGCAGAATAAAATTTGTCTACCTCTCATCAACTTCTAGTAAATCAGAAAAATCAGAATTTGAAATCACCCCACAGAAAGAGACTGAAATTTTTGAAAATATTCCATCTAAATCATTCGATACCGATTCTAGTAATACCAATTCAAACTATTCCAATAATTTAAAAATTCATCTCATAAAAAATTCTCAAGGAACAATATTTCTAAACTATACTTTCAACGTCACTGCCCCCACCGCAGGTGCTAACGCAAGCGCTAACAGTGCTGATAATTTTTTACAAGAAAGAAATCTATTGACACCGTTTCCTCATCCACTATTTAGCTTTGGACTAGAGAATCTGAAACATGAAAATCTATCAATAAAAGGAGAACAACCGCTGTCGTTTGAAGGAGAATATCAAACCCCTCCGCAAACATTGCCTAGCAACGGAATTTTTTCAACACCGCTTCACTTTAAATTTTTGTTCGCTAATCCTTTAACGAAAAAAGTAGAGGTCATTGAAAAAAAAATTAACACCATTGAAGACAGTGCGGTTGCTAAAATTGCAAAGGTCAACAATACTGGCGGATCGCAACCAGTATCATTAGGATCGCTGTCATCGCTGGCACTTATTCTACTATTGGCACTTTTCGGTGGTTTGTTACTCAATCTAATGCCTTGCGTATTACCAGTGATCTCTCTTAAATTATTTTCATTGATCAGATTAAAAGAACATGAAAAAGGTGGTGCTAACATAAATCACGGCGTGCTAATGTACGTTGCAGGAATCTCTGCCACCTTTTTTCTTCTATCACTGATTGTCATATTTTTGAAACTGAGTGGAGAAGCAATCGGTTGGGGATTTCATCTGCAATCTCCATTATTTCTCAGTGTAATTACAATTTTATTACTCTTATTTACGCTCAATCTGTTCGGACTACTGGAAATTCCCGTACCGGGAAGTGGTTCTTTAGGAAATGTTCACCTACGTGGAAATATGCAAGAGTTCTTTAATGGTTTTCTCGCCACTATCTTGGCAACTCCCTGCAGTGCTCCTTTTCTAGGAACCGCGCTCACCTACGCTTTCACCGCGCCACCATTGTTAACTATTATGTTGTTTCAAGTAATGGCATTGGGATTGGCACTTCCATTTTGTTTAATAATTCCTTTTCCTGGATTAATTTCCATTTTTCCTCGACCTGGTCGCTGGATGCAACAACTAAAAGTCGCTCTTGGAATAATCATGGGATTTACCATTCTATGGCCTGCCTATATCTTGTACTATCTTACCAACTCCACTCTCCATCTACTGCTATTGGGAGCAATTAGTACGATAATTATTATGCAATGCTTGCTTAAATATTTTTATAAGACGCATTATAAGACGCGTCATAAAACACATTGGCCAGTTCTTCGATTTTTTCTGCTGCTTTGCCTAACATTGAGTAGTGCCTATTACATTTATGTCATAATCCAACACGAACAACAAACTAAGCAAATCGATCATCTCCAACAATCAAAATCAGATTCCTGGTCAACGGCCTGGTCGGAAACGGCCATGGAAAATTATCGGAAGCTCAGACAACCGCTATTTATCTACTTTTCCGCCGAATGGTGTTTGACCTGCAAAATCAACGAAAAATTAATCATAAGGAGTAAAGAATTCCAAAAATTGCTACAAACAAAGAACGTGAAAGTTTTAATGGGGGACTGGAGCCACCGTGATCCCACTATCAGCGCATGGCTCCGCTCACACGACATTGTCGGAGTCCCCGCCTATTTCGTTCAAACTGGGGATGGAAAATTAATCAAACTAGGAGAAATGATCACAACTAAAAAAGTAAAAGAAGCGCTAGAACAAGCGCAGGAATAAATGATGGAACCAGGCACGAATTTCTAACTTGAGGCCTGCGCCCGCATCAAAACAAAAAATACCAAAAGCGACAACACGATCACCAAATAGAAATTAAGTATATTGCTCAGTTTTTTAAGCTTTCGCCGCTTTTGCCATTTTAGCCATCTTGGCCTCATTTATATTCACTCCTGTGTCCACACCTGTGTCCACTCCTTTGCACGCGCTTACCTTTAGCTCTTCTCTTTAGCTCTCTCTTTCCTCTTACCCTAATAATTTTCGTGCAAAGTCGATACCAGCGGCCAAAGCAATTTCTAACGCCAAAACGACACCAAAAAGGGAGAAGGTTATGCCTGAATTATAACAAAACTGCTAATTTGGAGTTAACCGGTACACCCATGAATATGTGTGCTAGATGGTCGAAGTGATCACAACGGTCAGTTGTGTAAAAAGTAGTCCCACGATCTTTATCACGATCGTCGTTGCTGCGCAGGTGCTTTTTCATTTCTGGATGGCGCCAAAGATAATCCTGTAAGCTTTTTGCGACCAGCTCTCCCTGAGTAATTACCGCTACTTCTTTTGGGACCACCCTCCTGATCACTGAATAAAGCAATGGGTAGTGCGTGCATGCCAGTAGCAAGGCATCCACAACTTCACCTTCCATTTGTCGAGCTCTGGTCAATTGCCAATACTTGTCGACAAAGTGTTCAGTACCTGGCCCCTCCAATTCACCTGCTTCTACCAATGGTGCCAATAATGGACATGCGACCTGTAATAATTTTATTTGAGGCGCAAAATGACTAATTTCCAAGGGAAAACTCCCTGAACGCACTGCTCCCTCCGTCGCCCACAATGCAACAACCTTGCTGACACTGTAGCTATCAATATTCTCGACAGTTGGCCGAATAACGCCCAACACTCTCAAAAAGGGAGCATCTTTGTATTTTTGGGTAAGATGCAACTGCTGAATAGAACGCAACGCTCGCGCAGAGGCAGTGTTGCAAGCAATAATGACTAATCGACAGCCCTCCGCAAAAAGAAAATCCACACCCTGGGTAGTGAATCTTAAAACTGTATCAAAAGAACGCTGTCCATAAGGGGTACGAGCATTGTCGCCAAGATAAACATATTCATACTCAGGAAGCAACGATTTGATACAGCGAAAGATGGTCAGTCCTCCAAAACCTGAATCAAAGATACCAATTTTCGAATTACCCTCCACTTTTTTCATCCCTCACCACATCCCTCATATCTCTTACATCCCCTTTGACCTCTTTAGTTGCTTTGTTCATTTTGTTTTTCGGTCTCAAAGCGTTCTCTTTTTGCTGTTGACAAATCTTCATCAACTTGTCAAAGTTTTTCAACCCATTGAATATGTTGTAAATCGACTGTTTATTAAAAATCAGTGAATCTGCAGAATCCTCATCTTGGTAATAACGATACAGCTTAACATAACGAGCAATTTCCGGTACATTTTTCTCTAAACAAGAGGTAGTCGGCATAGTTCCCTGCAGCCACATTAAATACGAAATAAGCAACTGAGGTGCTATATCTATAAGATTAGCGATTACTGATTCCTTCCTTCCATCACGAACATCATTGGCACCAATATCAAAAATCCCCCTTCCCTCGCTCATCAAATATCTAAGCACCTGCACAGAAGGAGAAAATTCTTTAAAAGAACATATCGAGGCCGCATACTTGCGCTTTATCATCAATTCCTCGTCAACCAACAATTCATTAAGGAGTTCTGCGTTAATTTGGTAGACTGGCCCCAACAACTTCTGGGAGTGTATCATTTGCTCTTCTTTTGCCAGACAACGGATTACAGGATTAACCCTCCCCTCGCCCTCATCGCCAAACGCCATATTGGTCGTCGCCAAAAACGATGTACTAATAAATAAAAACAAAGTTATAAAAATTTGCAAGTTACTATCTCCTTTTTGATATTTTCAGCGTATTGCTAGTATATACACTCACGTACCTATATCACAATTCCATTGTCCTTCAACTGTTTTTTAAATTTGTTAATCAGCTCAAGATTATAATTACCTAATTCATCAACCTGCACTACTTTCAGTGCATCTTTTGGCGACATACCTAACACAGTCACTCTTTTATCATAACAATTGCACAACGACAGGATTTCTTGCGGTAAAGTCAGCTTCGTTTTCTTCTCAGGGTATCCCTCTCCTGATATTTTCTCCTCATGACTAAGAATCAAATCCACAATTATCGGATCAACAAATGGATTCTTTTTCAACAACTCCGCGGCCATGGCCGGGTGTTGTTGATAAATCTTTTTTTCCTCCAATGTCATAGTTTTGTAGACTTTCAAAAACAACTGTTGTTCTTCCTCATTGTAACGAGAAATCCCTAAATCATGTAACAATCCAGCGATTGAAAGTGCATCCTGGTCATCTTCTCCCAAATCACAAACCTTTGCCACTCCAACTACCAAGGCCGAAACGTTCAAACAGTGCTTAATCAAAAGATCCGTTTCGGCCGTTTCCTTTCTTCCATAAAAATTTTTGAGCGCATCCGGATTGTCAGCAATCAACTTGCGCAAAGTTTTTGCGGCCCTTTTTGTATTATGGTAGGACTGTTTCGATCCTGGATCTTTTTTCATATCTTCAACAGCAGTACAAGCATTACCCTCCGCAAAATTAACTTTGTCGCCCATTTCTACTGAGGGATCGTCTATGGTTTGATTTAAAACTTCATCTAAGAAGTTCTGATAGTTACCTTCATCGGTATCGCGGATATAAAAACGTGCAATTTTTTGTTTTTTTAATTTGTCTAGATGTTCTTCTTCTAATGCCCTCCCAACTTCTATGTATTTTAAAAAATGTTCTTTAAAAAAAATATATAGCTCAAAACTCAGTGCTCTTTTTGGAAAGATAGTTGAAATACGAATTGGAGTATAATCCATAAATAATTCCCCCTAAAATTTGTCTTAAGAAAATTTATTAAAAATAAAAAACGCAACAACCTATTCGGCACATCTATCCCAACCATTAACACTTACCCAATTCTTATCTAACTCTTATCCAATTCTTACTCAACACTTACCCATACTTAATACTTACCCAACATAAATAAAGTTTTTGTTATAAAGCTTTTATTTTATTCTCATTTATATCAATATTTATTATTGATCAACGTTCTTTACAAGAATTGCGATTGGTCACATAATCCATCAGTGGGAGGTCCAGAACTTTGCGGTCCAGAACTTTAATGATTTAATTACTTAACCATTTTTACCTACCCATGGAGCAGAATTATGGCAACTAAGAAAATTACTGGTCTCTCTTCAGAGACTAAAGTGTTACACCAGGGATATGACCCCAATTTATCAGTGGGGTCAGTAATCTCTCCTATTTATCCCAATTCTACTTACGTTTTTCCATCCGCAAAAGCAGGTGAGCGGGCATTCGAGCTGGCGTTTTTTCCAGAGCGCGCACTTCCGGGCGAATCCCCCTCCTTAATCTACTCACGTATGAATCACCCCAACGCTGAAATACTGGAAGACAAATTAGTGCAAGTTGAACCAGGCGCAGGTGCGGCAGCTGTCTTTGGCAGTGGCATGTCTGCTATAGTTACAACGGTATTAGCGTTGCTTAATAGAGGAACTGGTTCCCACAAAAAAACAGTGGTCTACAGTAACCCTGTCTACGGGGGTAGTGATTATTTTTTCAAACATAATTTGCCCACCCTCGGTGGTAAAGCGGTAGAAATCGAAACCTGGAACCACAAAAAAACCAAACAGCTGATTGAAAGCTTGGGTGATGAAATAGGAATGCTTTACTTAGAAACACCTGCCAATCCAACTCTGGTCATGACCGATATCGATGAAGTCGCCAAAATCGCTAAAAAAGCAAATCCTGATTGTATCGTCGTTGTTGATAATACCTTTTTGGGAATATTCCAACAACCTTTCAAAATCGGCCAACTTGTAGACGTTATTGTCTATTCTGCAACCAAGTTTATGAGTGGGCATGCCCATTTGATCGCAGGCGTGACGATGGTCCGAGAAGAATGCAAAGAACTTATACAAGCAATCAAGGGTTGGCGTACCAGTTTCGGCACTATTGCTAATCCACAAGTTTGTTGGGAGTTAGAAAACTCCATCAAAATGTATAATTTGCGTATGAACTCACAGGCAGAACGTGCCACGAAAGTGGCCAAATTTTTATCACGCCATCCTATGATTGAACGAGTACGCCACCCCTCATTGCTTACAGAAGCAGACGTCGACTACAAAATATACCAAAGGCAATGTACAGGTCCCGGCTCGGTTATCACCATAGATCTCAAAAATCCCTCAAAAGAATACGCATTTAAATTTTTGGACGTTTTGGGCAGGGACAACATTATTGCCCTTGCGGTGAGTCTCGGTGGTGTCGAGAGTTTGGTAGAACATCCGGCCTCTATGACACATTCAGAGGTTAGCGAGCAAGATAGAGCGATTGCACAAATAACCGATGCAACCATTCGATTCTCCATCGGACTAGAAAATCCCGACGATCTGATCAGCATTATCAGTAAGGCCTTTGATGAAATAGGGTGCTCGTGATATATTCGTGGTCATAGGCAACCATGGTATGTTATTTTCTTACGTGCCGTTTTCATTTTTGTGGATTATCCGGCCCAACTAAGATACCTTGGCAAAAAGTGAGCGTTCCGGATATCGAAACAACATTAGACTTCTAGATGCGGTTTATTTATGGCAACACTAAAAGATGCGCTGTTAAAAGCAGGGTTAAAATCAACCAATCCATCCTCAAGAGATAGACACCGGCGTGGTGGGGGGCATGGCGACGGTGGCGGTGACAGCAACAGAGGTAATGAAAAGGAACGAGCAGCACAGCAGGGGTCCTCAGGACAAAATACTCCGCGTGTTATTCTTCGTCCTAAGGTACAAACCAAGATACAGACCAAGATACAGACTGAGGTGCAAACTAAAATAAAAGTACAAGAAGTACAGGAAGTACAGGAAGTACGGGCAGCGCAGATCGGCAAGGAACATGTAAAAGAGCAGGTCAAGGTCCAAGCAGTTACAATTTCGGTTCCGACAGGAAGGGATCAGGCATCAGAGCAGCGTTCGCAGTTGCATCAACGTCACAGCTTTTGTGATTCGTGTCGAAAAACATTGCCTGACGTCGAGTACTATGAGCATGACATCAAAAATATCTGTGGAAAATGGCTTTGTTGTCTTTGTGCCGATAAGCTAAAAATTCCCGATAGTTTTCGTCAGACAAATCAAAGTGATTTTTCCAAAAAACGAATCTTTCGTAGAGAGTATGGTGCTACCAAAAGATTTTTTAGGTAGAGAACTAAGGGCCATATTGTTTTGCCGTATTGTTTTGCCGTATTGTTTGGTCATCCACCGCAATGTCTAATTATCAATCCAGGTATCTCGCCCAGTGAGGCCACAACTGTCGCTGCACCAATCTCTTTTGCCGCTCGTGGCATTCCATAAACCACGCTACTGTATTCATCCTGTACTATGGTTATGGCCCCATTATTCTTTAACGATAAGAGTCCTTTAGCACCATCTGCTCCCATCCCCGTAAGTAAAACCCCCACGATATGTCTGCTGTTTCTATCTACACTCAAAATATTTGCAATGGAGTTATAGAGATAGTCAACAGACGGACGCATCTTATTGATAGGAGGGTCGTCGTTAACATTAATATAATAACTACCCCCTCTCATATCCAAACCCATTTGTCGACCTCCAGGGGCAACATAAGCGGTGGAATTACTGAGTTCCTCACTATTACGGGCCTCTTTCACTTTTATATGAGCGGTATCCCTCAATCTTTCCGCAAAAGCGGTAGAAAAAACTGGAGGTATATGTTGCACTATCAGTATTGCTGGAGTTGGTGGATAGAAACTTTCCAAAATTTCTTTTATGGCCACAATCCCACCAGTGGATGCACCTATCACTATTATGTAGCGATCTACTGCCCGAGGATTAAACATCTTTGCAGACCCTGGATCACTGGAAATCCTATGCAACGGACTGTTTAAAGGGCCATCGGTATGATCACTTACATAGTGGTCGCTAGTATAGCGATCGCTACTCCAACCACTCCTTTGCTCATTTTGCTCGATACTCTCTCCGCCACCAACAGCAGCAATGCTATCTGTGGCAATCATTGTTTTGGCATAAGTAGTCCCTGTGCTTGCAACTTCTTTGACCACATCTCGAATATAGTCGCTCATCGCTGGAAGACATTCAGCATCTGGCTTCTCAATATAATCGATCGCTCCATACTCAAAGGCCCGTAAAGAATTAAGTGCGTCTTCCTGAGAAATAGAACTGATCATCACCACTGGAGGATGATTACGTAAAGATAATTCTTTTAAATAAGTTATCCCATCCTTCGGTTCCATATTGATGTCCAAGGTAATAACATCCACCTCTTTTTGTTTTAAAACTTCTTCCGCTAATAAAGGATTTTCTACCTCTGCCACTATGGAAAAGCCATACTCCTCACTCAACACATGGTGAAGCAGTGCCCTTATAGTTGCAGAATCGTCTACCACCAAAACCTTGATAGGCAAACTCTTGCTAGCAGTAGCGGCAGCGGCTGCTGCTGCTGCCGGCGCCGGCACATTAAACTCCTCTACCCCTGCACTATCCGCTGTATCCACTGTATCCGCGGCCTTCAATTTTTCTCTAAATTTTATCCGCTTAATCAACTTCAATTCGTAATCCAAAAATTCCTGTTTAAAACAATATATTGAATTACCAAGTAACTTGAATGGACTTTCAATGTCTAGCAAATTTTCAGTATGACCTAAAACTAATATACCAGAAGGTTTTAGGTGATGAGTAATTTGATCTAAAACTTTTTTTATAGAAATTTTATCAAAATATATAAAAACATTGCGAACAAAAATAATATCGAATTTCTGCTCCTCAGAAAAATAAGGCACTGCAAATAAATTTTTTCTTTTAAAAGAAACAACATCTTTTACTTGATCTTTTATTTTTACATAATCAGATATGCCTCCAGTGCCCCACAAAAAGTATCGTTTTTTCCAGTCCTCTTTTATCTCCTTTACCTGGTCTATTTTATAAACACCTACTTGTGCCCGCTGTATCATTTTTATATCAATATCACTAGCAGTAACTTTGATTTTCACTAAGATATTATTTTTTTGAATGTATTCTAATAACGTAATCGCTAGACTATATGCCTCCTCACCGGAGGAACATGCAGCAGACCACACATCAACAGAAAAAATATTGGGATTTTCAACAAAAAGCTGAGGTAAAAAAACCGTATCTAAATACTTAAAATGATCTTCTTCACGAAAAAAACTAGTGGTGTGAGTGGTTAACGCAGAGATTAGAAAAGGAACTTCTTTGCTCGCGTTATTATGCACATAGTTTATGTATCTGCTAATACTATCAATTTTTAAAGTTATCAGTCGCTGTCTAACTCTATTTTCCACCATCAAGCGCTGATTATCGGCAATCGACACTCCCGCCAACATTCGTATCAAATCTTGAAAAATTCTAAATGCATAATCCTTCATAACAATCTGACGTGGTACTCATTGATACGGTACTCACGATTTATGTTCACGACTTATATTTACGACTTATATTCATGACTTATTTATAAAACGTTCATCATCTGCAGCGGGGGTACCATTGGTTTGTACTTCGTCCTTAGACAAAGATTTATTGTATAACTGGGCGATATCTTTCGCACGCTCATTGGGAATATCTCCATTATTTACAATTTCATCCATTCTATTTTCAACACCATCACCCGCTAACTCATTATAACCTTCTTTGTAACCTTCTTTGTGGTCAAGATTTTTACCGCCCCCCCCCAATTCACTACCGCCAACACCACTACCAGCAGCGCCGCCACCATCACCGCGATCATCATCATCATCCCTTCTTGTTCCCAAAGCTTTGGTAATTTTCTTCGTTTCAGCTATGACATTCGCTGTATTGAAAGAACTGCCCATACCAATATTTTTATTAACGCCATCTACCTCATCGCTCCCCTCTCCCCCTGATTTTTCGGCCTCATCAAAAAATGATCCTTCCTCCATAACATAGTCATCGTTCCCATAAAAGAAGGAGCTAATTTCAAACAATGGACAATTCAGTTTATTTATATTTCTTTCGAACTGTTTGACAACATCCGTGATCTCATAAAAATTCCCCCCACTCTCTTCAACCAAAATATCTATTCGCTTAAGATTTCCTTCCATCCTTTCCATCTCTACCTGTTGCTCTTTGATCAAAGAAACCACGCCCTCGACTGTTATCGCATTGAGACTTGAACCTTCCGCTATCCATCCAAAAACTCTTCTGCAATCTTCAGTTGCGTTCTCTCCTTCCTTAATCTTTCCCTGAATATAAGTGATCAATTCCCTTACTTGACTGGTGCTACTTTCTAGTAAAGAGCTAATGCCCAGTGCAGCTTTCCCACTCATCAATGCCAAATTACCAATTTCTTGCGCAACTATTGCAAATCCCTTGCCATATTGTCCTGCTCTTGCCGCCTCAATGGAAGCATTAAAAGAAAGCAATTTTGTTTCGAATACAATTTCGTTAATAATTTTAGTCTTTTTATTAATATCCCTAATCACCCCCATTATCTCTTCTAAAGAATTAGCACCTCCTTTTATTCCATTCATGGCGTTCCTTAAATTATTCAAAACATCTTTACCTTCATCGGTTATTTTTGAACTTTTATACATTTGAGAACGCGAATCGTTAATCAGTCTGATCGTTTTTTCTATCGACTGACCAATATTTTTAAGCCAAATATCTTTATCTTTTACAACACTTCGTTGATTATTTACTATTGGAGTAAATTGTGTGATTTTTTGGTCAAGAAAAGTGATCTTATCTACAATATCATGAAGGGTAATACGTAAATCACGTCCAATAATCTCCTCTAATTTCCATATGGGTATGATGAAAACATAAAATAGCAAAAAAACACAAAATAAAATCCCCACCACCGAACAAAACTCTAGTGAAGTGAAGTTCCCTTTGTAGATGCAATCTACCAAAAGTAGAAAGGAAAATACTGCCAAAATAAGCCATACCAAAATCAATTTAATCTTGTAAGTCACCTTCATGGCACGGACTCCGTCTGCAGCTTTCTACCAGCACGCGACTTTTATTCGATAGTGATTTTAAATTATTTGCTTTACCTAACTTTTCTATTCTTTCATTATGTTGGTTTAGAATATTATAATAATTTCCTGAGTAATTGGTGTCTTCAGATCCGCTAACTCCAATGGAAAATACTGCATTTTGAAATACCATTAACATATCTTGAATAAAACGGTTGGTGGAAAGCGCAAGTGTGTTTTTTTTAGAAGACTGCAAAAAATCTTTAATTAAAATTATTTTTTTATCTCTATTAAGAGCAACTACCGACTCGACATCATCTACTAAAGCACCAATGGTTATTTCTTCGTTCTCTACGATTAAAACACTGCTTCCATATTTTCCCTCTTGGGGACTCAATCCAAATTTAATTCTTAAATCAACAATTCCGATGATATTACCACGTAAGCTAATTATTCCTCGATAATGAGGAACGGTATAGGGAACAGGCTTAATTTTATTGACCTTAATCACTTCTTTTATGGACAACAACGGGGAACCATAGAGCTCTCCTCCCAAACGATATATTAAATACTTCCACTCATTATCTACATTATAATTGCCAACTT
>JADGBS010000470.1 GCA_015231325.1 Oligoflexia bacterium
TCGATTTTATATCTATAACAAGCAATAAAATTAGCGTTCGATTTGCTACGCTTTGCTACCACTTTGGAAACATATCTGGAATTGATGCTCTCAAGATTTTTTGTTCACGAATAAAATGTTCCAGGGATGTTGAATGTTGGGGGCGTGGGGGTGATAGGTGCATTCATGGGGATAATCATGGTGATTATTTCTTTCACACTGGTGGACATCTTTGACAACATTGGGACGCTGGTTGGAACTGCCAACAAGGCCAAGTTAATGGATCAAAAAGGTGAAATTAAAAATTTGGGCAGGGCTTTTTTTGCGAATGCTATTTCAACCACCTGTGGTTCTTTATTGGGTACTAGCACGGTCACTACTTACGTTGAATCGGCTGCGGGGATTGCGGATGGAGGACGTACCGGACTAACTTCTGTGATTACCGGTACACTTTTTATTTGCGCACTTTTTTTCTCTGGCTTGGTGGGAATTGTTCCAGTAGAGGCGACTGCCCCGGCCCTAGTGATAGTCGGTGTTTTAATGACTACAGCGATAAAGGATATAAATTTTGATGATTTTACTGAGGCACTTCCTGCTTTTATGGCACTAGCAATAATGCCTTTTAGTTATAGTATTGCCAACGGTATTGCAGCAGCACTAATTTTTTATCCCACAATTAAAGTTGCCTCTGGCAGAAGTAAAGAAGTAAAACCGTTAGTGTATATTTTAGCGCTACTTTTTATTTTGAGATTTGCAATACTTCCTCATTGATGATATGTGTCTAGCGGTGGTGTATTTGTATCGGAAACAGATATAACTGTAGCAACCGTAGGAGGTATTTTATGCGAATTATTTTTACCAGTATGCTTTTGTTTGTCTCGTGTTTCACAGGCCTAGTAAGTAATGCGGAGGCCATTCCAAATCCAGCTTCCAAAAACTGCGTTCGATTAGGTGGGACACTTACTATTGTTAAGTTACAAGGAAACGATGGAAGGTTTAACGGAGGAGAAATTGGAATTTGCTTTTTTGGTCGTGGAATAATTGAAGAGTGGACTTTATTCCGTTATGTGGTCAGTGGCAAAGAGCAAAAGGCCGTTCACGTTTATTTTAATCCTGCAGAGGTTGGTGTTGCAGATGATTCTTCGGTTGTTGGCATCCCCTCACCTGCTGCTAAGTATTGTCAGGAGCAAGGCGGTAAATCAGTTACAGTAATCGATCAAGTTGGAGCGCAATCCTCACTTTGTGAATTTAGTGATCGTTCAATGATCGATGAGTGGACTCTTTTTAGAGGGTTTAAAGATGAAGTTAATAAAAAATTGACAGCGGTTCTACAAAAGCATCCTCGGTCTTGAACGTCCTTTTACTTTAATATTTGTCGTAAACTCAAATATTACTCAGGTATAATAAATTAGTAATGTGATTATTGTCTAAAGGGATGGGAAGTTATTAAGTTCCCGTTCCCTTAGCACTACAGGAGGGAGTTGTGAAAAAATTTGTTTTGATTTATTTTTATTTTTTTGTTTCTATTTTTATTTCTGTATCTATCTTTTCAGTTGATCTATCGGCCACTGCTTCTACCTCCAAAACTATTCAGATCTGTGAAGATGATGCCGGTTGGCCACCATTTTCTTATGCAGATCCCAAAAATCCAAGTAAGGTTATCGGTGCTGCCGCGGAGGTTGTCGAGGAAATTTTAAGAATTAATGGGTATGATCCAAAAATTACGATGGTCCCATGGGCCAGATGTCTTATTCAAGTTGAAGAGGGGAAGTCCGCTATGTTGGTGAGTGCCACATACAATGAAGAACGGGCAAGTAAATATCTGATTTCTGATCCATACTATACTGTTACTAGTGCCCTTTTTTATGATCCCAATTTTATGCCTAAACCACCCAAAATTACTACTGTTGATGATATGCAAAAGTATACTTATTGTGGACTTCAGGGCTACAACTATACCATGTACAAACTTCCACCGGATAAATTAGATACTGGGGCCAAAGATGAGCAACAACGGGTAGAAAAGCTTCGTGGTGGTCGCTGTAA
>JADGBS010000047.1 GCA_015231325.1 Oligoflexia bacterium
AAAACAGCAATGCCCCGGGGAATGGCCAGGAGTATGTAGTACGCTGATAGAAGTGATTAATTGGTTAGTGTCTTTAAGGGCATAGATCTGCTGCTCGTCAAGAAATTCATTCAACGGTGCCGGAGTGGGAATTTTTTTACCTACAAATTTTCCTTGATCGGCCAGATGCTGGTAGATAGGGTAATCCAAAGGGTGAAGTAAAATAGGCACATTCAATTTTTTTGCGATAATTTCTGAGGCGCCGATATGATCAAAGTGGGCATGGGTATGAAGTAAGAGCTGAACTTTCAGTTTTTTATTGGCCACAATCTTCAGAAATTGTTGGTGATCATCACCAGGATCGATACTGATGGCAGAACCACTCTGTGGAGAGTAGATGAGAACAGAATTGACCTCTAGTTCTCCTACAGGAAAAGTCGCAATAATTAATGATGGATCTTGGTAAAGAGTGGTGGTATTATCAATATTCATGAGCGCCTGTTGTTGTTAAAAAGTTGTAGAAGAATTTAATGATTTGTTCCATTGTACAGGCATAAGGCCATCGCGTAAAGCTGATCGTGTCTACGCTGATTGGCCTGAATATAGGTAGGGAACAGAAAAAAATTTAAAAAAATTAATTGACGATTAGGGCCTTTGCAGATAAATATTTAATTACATTCCTTCGATTGTGCCCACTTAGCTCAGTCGGTAGAGCAAGGGACTGAAAATCCCTGTGTCCGTGGTTCAATTCCGCGAGTGGGCACCATCCAAAGAACGAAAACCCTCTTTTACGGCCATGCCGATTGAAAGAGGGTTTTTTTTTGCTTGCTTTTGCTTGTTTGTACAGCGGTCTATATCTAGTGGTGTTGTGGAGTGGAAGGTTGGTAGAGATATTTGCGGGCGATTACCTTGGTCTTGTTAGAAGAGTGTTGCTCTTCGCTCGCTTCTACTCTGTCCCTGCTTGCTTCTCTGCCCATGAAAATGGGTATACCTATCGACCAAAATTCTGTTTTTCCAGATTCGAGATGGTATATGCCACTAGCAAAAAGTAATTCCCCTCTTTCGACATATTCACGAATGATTTTTGAGGAGATCATTAGGTCTTTGACTGTTCCGTTGACGTTGCTGCGTACTGCGGCATCAAGACTACTTTTATTACCGATAAGATGACTATTTATTTTACGAATAATAGATTCAATATTTTCTTGATTTTTTTGACTGCCACTGTGTCCACCATCCTTGTAGGCGGTCGCAGCGCTACCCAAAGCTGCGGTCACTGCGCCGCAGGAATCATGACCGAGGATCACTAATAAGCGACTACCTAAATGTTCGATGGCGTATTCAATGCTACCAATAGTTTGTTTGTCCACTACATGACCGGCAGTGCGTACTACAAAAATTTGTCCCAATCCTTGATCGAAAATAATTTCTGGAGGAACTCTAGAATCAGAACACGAAAGGACAATAGCATATGGTTTTTGCCCTTGCAGCAGACGGTCACGAGTGGCGCTTTGTTGTTGAGGATGTGCCATTCTATTTTGCACGAAACGAAGATTCCCAGATAACAAGTACTGAAATGCTTCCATTGGTGTAGCTACGTTTGAGGAGACAACATTGGCATTGGCATCGGATATGGCATCTTCATCGTTTGTATTGTCTGCTTTGTTATTACTGTCAGTAATTGGAGACATGACAATTTCGTTATCACTGTTGACGTTACTGTGTCTTTCTTCATTCTTACCGGATTTCATGGGGCCAGATCTTAGTGATCGGTTGCTACTACAAGCAATGCTCAACAACAAAATAGCGCAAAACATAGTGGTAATTATAATACGGTGGTTTTGGAGTATCAATTTATGCCTCCTTGCTAGGTATTTTCAATCTAAAAGATTAAAAGATCCTTATATTGACCTTGACCTATCGGGCAAAAATTTTTGGAATGTTTCTAGAAAAGTAGTGGGTGGGGGGAGAGGGAAAAGTTTGCCTATTGAAATAATTGATTTAGGTTATATGTAAATTCTTCTCCATTACCATCGGAGAAAGTCAGAATAGTGAATCCAGAAAAGCGATGTGTTTGTGTCTGCGTTACGTGGTGTCCGAGGGTATTAATTTCCATAAATCTTGAACCTTTGCGAACAACTATTTTTTCGTTTTCTGGATAGTACTCCCAACTAAACTCATTACAACTTCCTGACATCGTGGCCGCAGTAGCGGCCGCAGCAGCGGCTGCAGCAGCAGCTACCGGATTCCGCTCAGCTAGCTCCGATAGCTCATTGGCCAAACTGGTTACTTTACCAATTAATTGGTGATTAAACATGTCTGTGATCATTGCCGACATTCCGCCTTTCATCCAACTGACTGTTCCACCGTTTCGTCCAGACAGTTCACTGTTGGTTAGCATTGCGCTTTTGCCATGGTTCTTTCTGATCTCCAAATAGAATTGCAAAACCGATTCTTGACTGAATCCAGAACTTGATGCTACATTGGCCACTTTTTCCTGCTCGTTTGTGTTAAGACTAGGCGCTACGCTTGCCGCAGAGGCAAAAAGATTCGCCGAAAAAATAAGGGCAAAGCAGGAAACTAGAACCTTCAGACGATTTTTCATAAACAACTCCTTTGTTGAAAAAAATCTCACACAAAAAAAATCTCACACAAAAAAAATCTCACACAAAAAAACTTACAGAATCCGGTTACCGTAGCACAGTTTTTTTCAAAGTAGAGGTCTTTTTTTTTAGAGGTGAAAAGAGCTGGATGGTGGAGGGGATCAAAGTATCCTACTTGTCAAAAATTAGAGGTATTAGTTATGATTATTTTATGAAAGCATTTTATATTGGAGAAAAACCAGAGGATAGCGATCATCTGTTGCGTTTATTTCTTGCACACTTTCCTAAGGTTAAATTGTTAACAGCAGATAGTCTTAGTAGTGCGCAAGAGAGTTTCATGTTTGAGGGCCCTTTTGGGTTGTTGTTGATTGACGTTGCACTGCATAAGGATTCTCCTTCGGAGGTGGCCAAAAGGTTGGTAGATTTAGGGGGGAATCGACCAATAGTTTTTGTCGGACCAAAAAACTATATTGAAACGCGAGTGGAAGAAAGCGTTTTTCGTTATAACGAATGTAATCAGTTGCTTTATCGTCCATTTTCTGTGGAGGAGTTTAAAAAGGCGGTTAGTCGGGCACTGAGTTGGTCATATAAGGAGGAATTTGAATCGTCGGTAATAGAAGTTAACTATAATGATTACATTCCTGTAAAAATTAAAAATTTTTATTTATTTACAGAAATGCCTTACGATGCATACGTAGAGGTTGCGACCAACAGATTTATCAAAGTGATTAATAAAAATCAACGTTATCCAATCTCACGAATTACCGGTTATGTTCATAAAGGGGTTAAAAGTTTTTATCTAAAAAAAGAAGACAATCTACAATTTTTATCTGAGCTATTGACTACCATTAACGAAAAAATTACAAAGATTAATTGCAAAGTTGGAATATTGACTGATGAGCAATTAACTGAATTACTTTTGTTGCAAGTTAAAGCGGTTACGGTGATACATAGTTTTGTTTTGGCCGTAGGGGTAGTACAGGAGGTGAATCATCTTTGCAATGATATTATAGATGGAGGATCGTTGCTGTTTGATCGTTGTCATTCAGTGATAGAGATTTTGAGGTTATTCCCATTTTCTGAAAATAATTCCGAAAATAATGGTGGTACTCGTAATAGTCAAAGTGCTAGTAGAAATGGAGAAAAAATTCAGGTACATACCGATAGTGCGGAGTCAGCGATGTTGTCATATTATTTTTCTTTGGGGATTCTTCAAGGACTGAGGTGGGATTCTAATATTTCCAGAAGGAAAATGGGATTGGCGGCAATTCTACACGACAGTATGGTAGCGAATGAAAAATTATTGGAGTTTAATGTGCTCAATGATCCGCTCTTGGCGCCTTTTAAAGACGAGGAAAAACTTGAATTAAAGGAACATCCTTTGAAAGCGGCAAGGATTGCTCAGGGATTTAGTGGTTATTCGGATGTGGATTTTATTATTGAGCACCATCATGAGCATCCTGACGGCACGGGATTTCCTAATGGTCTTAATTCTTCGGATTTACCTTCCATGTCGAGCGTCTTTATTGTGGCCGATCGTTTGGCATATGAGTTTATACATAAGTGGAAAGAACTCAAAAAAAGTAGCTCAACGTCTTCTGTAACAAAAAGAAAAAGCTTTTCCCCTGAAAATGCAGCGCTTCGCAGCGCCATTAAGCGTGTGGAAATTGTATATCACCGTGGTCATTTTAAGGATTTGGTGAAGGCATTTGGCAAACATCTTGTCGAAAATGCAAAATATCACAGAAGTAATGAGGGAGGCAGCGAAGGCGATGGGATTTCTGGGTAGAGGGTCTCTATAATAGGACAAGTTTCGCAGTGATCTTTGTGGCAATCTCTGTGATCATGACAGTTGTTGTCCTGATGCTTTTCTACGAAAATAAAAAAATCTTTAAATTTTGTATTTATTTGTTCGAGAGTAGTTTCTGGAGTGGCCAGAAACGACCAGGGAATGTTTTCGTTGTGCATAATATGAGATAAAAGAAAGCAAGGAGATACTTTTGCGTGGTAATCCAAATATATTGTGTCGGTTGCGTTGCAGTGAGAAAAAGTGGGGTCAATAATGGATACCGCGTGTTTATGTTTCAGGCAATGGTACTCTTGAGCGCGACATCCCAATAGTAGCTGATAGTTGTAGTTATGGTCTTTCCAGCTGATGATTGTGCGTTCCCAAAAATGAAACAATTGCTTATCGGTTACCGATAAAACATCCCAATGCTGGTATGCACGTCCAATTTTCATTAAGGGGTTTATTTCCAGACGCTGGATATTTAAATCTTGTGCGAGCGCAAGTAATGAAGATGGGTCAGTGTTGATATTTAAGGAGTTAAGGGTAAAGTTAATGCAGATTGTGGTTGGTAATCCATTTTCTTTTACTAAATGGGTACTTTCTTTAATAGTATTTTTTACTGATTCGAAATAATTTTTTCCTCGGATTCTCTGATAGGTGTTACCATCCACTCCATCCAAACTGAACGTAACCGAGTTTAGGTTTAGATTTAGCAGTTTTCTAAACTCAGTGATTGGTAGAAAACTTCCGTTGGTATTCAAAGTTATCTCCAATGCTTCTTTTTTGCACCATTCAATTATTTCCAATATCTGCGGGTGAGTAGTTGGTTCACGTCCAGAAAGATTTACTTGTTTTAATCCCATTTTTTTCAAGTTATTTAAAATAGGGGTCATTTGTTGTAAGGGGATATACGTATCACCCTGTTGAGGATGGAGACAGTGAATACAATTCAAATTGCAGTTCTGCGTAATGTCCCAGCGCACCACCCTCACTTTATTTATCTTCATCATTTGTCTCCATCGATAAAAATCGACAAAATACTTCAATTACCATATCAAGACGCTCGTTTATTCTAGCATTGTTGAAATGGAAACTTAAATTTTATTTATGCTAAAGCAAAAATAGTGTACCTAATTTTTGTCAAGGGTGCGTGATTAAAAAAAATGAAAATTTATTTTTTAAAAAAATTTTCAGGGGGCTTGTGGAAAAAAAATTAGTTGTTACTTTTATAACATAGAAACGAGATGAACAATGGATGAACAATGGATGAACAATAGATGTACAACAGACTGATAACAAAGGAGAAAAATTATGAACACGATGTCGTTAGTTAACACTTTATTTGAAGATTTTATGCCAAGAAGGGCCAGTGGTTTACTTAGTAGAGGGTTAGAACAGGCAAGTTTTTGGCGACCACGAGTGGATCTAAAAGAGGAAAAGGATCGTTATCTTTTGAACATGGATATACCTGGACTCACAGAGAAAGAGGTGAAAATTGAATTTAGAGATGGAGTATTGAGTGTTAGTGGTGAACGCAAACAAGAGATAAATGAGAAACACGAGAACGATGGAGATGGAGATAGTTACCGTTATCAAGAGAGAGTTTTTGGTCGTTTTGAACGTTCCTTTGATTTTGGCAATTTTATTAACGAAGATGGAATTAAGGCCAATTTAAAGGATGGGACAATAACCATCGATCTTCCAAAGAAAGAGCAGAAAAAGGCAAAGACTATAAGTATAAATTAATCTAATCACTTTGGTTGCGTCTTTTTAAGAAAGGGCAAACCCAATTATTAATTACTAAAGATTTTGGCACAGCAGACATTCTTGTTGATCTCTATAAAATTTGTTGCCTATAGCACATATCCTGACGAGGATATGTGCTATTAAAATAAGCGATAGAGAAAAAAATAAGATGCCCAAATTAAACCATCGAGTATAATCAAATAATCAAATAATCAAATAATCAAATAATCAATAACTGGGTCATTTATTAAATAATATTAATATGATTATGGAGATAAGGAGATATTGTTTATGCTCTCAAAATTTAAGATTCTAATATTAATATCATTTTCTTTATTACAACTGAACAGTGCATATGCATTATTGGTTCTAAAAAATGGGGTTAATTTTGGACAAATTGTAAATGTTGAAGACAGTGAGAATGGCATAACTTTTACTCTAATGAATCGGACAGAAAGTCAAAGGATCTTGGATGAGATGAAAAGACCTGATGAACCGATGGTAAGAGAATACCTAAAATATTTCTGGCAAGGAAGCGATATTCGCAAGCTACCCTCAGAACAATCTGTAAAATCACGCATAGATCAAACCATAGAACACTGTCTTGCAGCAAACACCCAGATTATTCAGGACAGTTCAAATTCTTTTTCTAATGTAGACAGTATCACATATGCAATTTTCGATAATTCAGCTGTGTCACCTGGATCTGCCGCAGCTGCTGGATCTGCTGCAGCAGATCCAGTAGGATATATCTCTCTCCAAGAAGAAACTCGTAATCCTCAGATTCATGGGCCAGGACAAAACCATAAAGAAAATATTTATGCACTGACTTTATTAATTACCCCCAATAAAACCGGGAACAAGTTAGGCACCAGAGCAACCAGCTCAATGATAAAATTGGTACGAGAAAAATTTGATGTATTAGAGATATTTTGGGATTGTCATCTTGAAAATATGCCTTCCTGGAAAATTGCACAAAAAAATAATTTCGAATTCAAACTTTTGTATGGTTATTCAGATGTCATTGATCACTCAGCAATACCTTGGATTATATTCCGCCTTGACCTTTCATCGAGATTGGGAGTAGCACCTCTAGTTATCCCTGTTGTTGATGGTGCCTCCTCAGGTGAGGCGGCGGCTCCCTCATAAACTCAGATCATCGATGGAGTATTGTCGTAAAAAAGTAATTGAATTGTAATCGTTTTGTCGACTTAAACTTGACACGCTCTTGTTAATTAATTACAATGGAATATTGTTAATACGTTTTTTTTATCAATATTATTTTTATAGGGGTTTTTGTGATTTGTAGACATTTAGTAACACTGTTTAATAGAAAGTTTTTTTTAGCGCTGATCGCACTAGCTGTGGTATGTTGCTCGCAGTCTTATGCTTCTTCTGCCCATTCAACTGTGATTGATGAGAGCATTTTTATTTTCAAGGAGAAATTAGGATTGTTAATACAGACCCAACAAACAGAATTAGCGCTTACCGTTCTTGAAGAAGGCAAAGATTTGTTTGTACAACTAAATGCGAATGACCAGGCACTTCTCCTTTGCCGGGCCGCGCGTCACTTAGATCACAATTGCTTAAGGAGAATGATTGAGCTAGGTGGAGATATTTATTCTATAGAACCAATTGATCAAGTAACCACTATTGATGCCTTTATGAAGACAGCGCAAAAACATATGGCATATCGTGTATTTGGACAGACTGGTTGGAATCAAAATTTACTCGCTACGCTTGGAGTCTTAATCGCTGTGGCCCATGCATACGATCTACCGGACCACATACGGAATAATGACTTGAAGCAGATCGCTACAAATATGGTGCAAAATGAACAGATGCGCCTCGATCAATTAATTAGTCAAACGACGCCACTACCGCAAGTAATAGGTTCCTTGATTTCACATTTTTAATTGGTCAAATTTCGATCTTCGATCCTAGTTGGGACAACTTAATCTGATTCCATTTTCACTTCTGATTTCTTTTTAGACTGAAAAAAATACCAGATAAACCCTCCCGCAAATACCCAGGAATGTTTTCTTCTAATCAATGGTCCGTCTATATAAGCGGCCCCATCCAAACGATCATAACGCGCTAACCCATAACCGTAAAAGCGACCGAATTTTCGACTTACAAAAACTGTGCTGTGGGCCCCGTTATAACCGCCACTTGGGGAGTAGGCCGGACGTGAATTGGTGGCGTATTGAGGACTGACACCGTAAAAATATTCATGGTATTTTTGGGTGGCAAACATCAACGCCATCGTAATATTAAAGAAAAATCCTAGCGTATATTCTTGAGGGCGAGCGGAGAATGAAATGTAGGGTACTGTAAAATACCCAATAGGATGCGCACGAATAAATTCTACCGCCAGTGCTTGACGTACTGGTACATCCACGCTTAGAGAGTTCAAACGATCCGTATCTTCCCAAAGTGTCCAGGATACTTCCGGTCCGAATTCGAGTGTGGGATCGAGATTTGGCATTCCTTGACGAGCATTATTTTCTGCACTGTTTACGCGTAAAGATGCCATCAAGCTCATCCGGAGTTTAAAACGATTCTTTTCATAAATATTTCCAACGACCATTGAATTGTTTGCGTAGATGTGTTTTCCTCGATAAATAAAGTAAGGTATTGGCCAAAAATGATTTGAAAATTGATCAGATCCTCGGTAGTGATTTAAACGCAAAGCAAAAAGACCAAGCCCAATTTCGTACAGTGGTAGTGGATTCTTCTCTGCTTGAAGGGGTGTGAGATTAGTATCTTCCGAAGTACTAGCATCTAATCCGCTACCTGCGCCTCCGCTACTTGCTCCAGTGCCTGAGAGGGATGGTGAGTGATTTGTACTGGTAGTGTTACTGCTATTCATGGCCGCGAACGCTTGTGTTGGGATGCTCTGCCCTGGTGTTTGCATCTGCGTTTGCATCTGTGTTTGCATCTGTGTTTGTATCTGTGTTCGTCCTGGAATTTCTTCGAGATTAAGTTTATTAGCAGCATGGAGTTGTGTATTCGTAAGAACAATAAAAATGATGCCAAGTAAGATTCCAAATAGGTAACTGGTGGTTAGGTACGAGATTGAGATCATGTTTTATTCCTTTGTTAGATGCCAACTCGCCTTTCGACATATTGTTGGGATTATTTATACTCATTGTGGAAACAATATGTTATAGTCACCAGGAAATGTTGGGTTTATTAGGTTATAGTTAAGCGCTTTAGTTGTTTTTTACATGGAGTACTTGTTATGTTTGCTACCATCCTACCTTTTCTGGTATTGTTGGCGATTTTGTTGTTCAATTCTATCAAGATTCTTAACGAGTATGAGCGCGCGGTGGTGTTCCGCTTAGGGCGATTTACTGGAATAAGAGGGCCAGGGTTGATTATCCTGATACCGGGAATTGAGCGGATGCGGCGAGTGGATTTAAGAACAGTCACTATGGATATTCCTTCCCAAGACATTATCACCAGGGATAACGTGACATTGAAAGTTAATGGGGTGGTATATTTTCGTGTGAATAATCCAGAGATGGCAGTAATCAATATTGAGGATTACTTAATGGCCACGGGACAAATCGCTCAAACTACTCTGCGTTCTATCATCGGTCAATTTGAATTAGATGAGATTCTTTCCCAACGTGACAAGATTAATCAGAAATTACAAATAATTTTGGATGAACAGACCGAGTCTTGGGGGATCAAGGTTTCGGCCGTCGAGGTTAAAGCGATCGATCTTCCGATTGAAATGCAGCGTGCGATGGCCAAGCAGGCGGAAGCAGAGAGAAATAAGCGTGCAAAGATCATATCTGCTGAGGGAGAGTTGGAAGCTTCAGTGAAACTAGCTGCTGCTGCTCATAATCTTAGTTCAGAGAGTAATGCGATTACCTTGAGGTACTTGGATACGATGAAAGAGATCTCTTCCGGTGAAGGAAGGACTACTACTTTTTTCCCTTTGCCCATCGATTTTATTGCTAGTATCTTGGCCCCAAAACTGGGGGCGGCGGTGGCAAAACCGGCCGTGTCTTCTGATGAGCATAAATCCTAAAAAATAATTTATGTCTTCCTTGTCATTTGTCTTTACCATTTTATATTATGTTTTTTCTTATCTTGTTGTGTATCTAATACAGCCGCTGGTGTTTTTTGCTTTTTTACAACCGCTTGTTCGTTTGTTTCCCAATCGTTTCAGTTTTTTGCATCAAAGAAATAACTTCGAATTGAGAAATCAAACTACTATGGCACTATCTACGCCCGCGCCATCCCTGACCTTGCCAGCACAGTTGGCGATTGAAATTTCCAGTGAAGGAGAATTGGAACAAGTGCGGCCGTTAATCGATTTTTTGTTGCAGCAGCGGCCGAGCGAATTTGTTTTGGAATTGATATTCTCTTCTGAGAGTGTAGAAAAGGCGGTGTTGGAATTACAACGGAGACATCCACGACGGATCAGAATATTTCGTTTACCATTGTTTCGTCCCATGGGGGCGTTATTGGGTTGGATTACTGCTAAAAAATTGATTTTATGCCGTTATGATTTTTATCCATCGCTAATGCTCTACGGGAGAAGAAATGATGTTAAATTCATACTACTTTCTGCTACCACCAAAAACCGTACTTCCATTCGTAATGCAGTGGGGGTTGTTAATTCCCTAATTAATTGTTACTGGGGTTTTATCTTTTCCAGTTTTGACAAAATTATGGCGGCCTCTCCGCTGGATGAGAAGATTTTGAATTCTTTTTTATCCGGCCATGTCTGCGGTCGTGTGCGTGGTCGTGACCGCGAACAAAGAAAGGTCAGTTTTCTTGATTTACGCGTGTTGCAGATTGCCGATAGGGTTTCTTCCGAAAATTTGCATGATTTACAAGAAGGAGAGTTGAAACCTTTTTTACAATATTTGTTACAGCGTTTTTCTCATGAGCAGAGATTGGTGGTAGGATCAGGATGGCCGATAGAAGGTGAGATTTTTGCGTCTGCTGATTTTAGGCGAGCGATTTTGCGTGGTGAACTCCAAGTGACAATTGTCCCTCACTGTGTTCATAATTTTTCTTTGGTGAATAGTTATGATTTGCCGTTGTATTATCTTTTTCCAGGACAAGATTTTTCAGAGCAACTGCGTCTTTTAGAGCGTCGACCGGGGGTAGTGGTCGTTGCTTTTAGAGGAATTCTCTGTGAGTTATACACTTATTTCGCTGATGCTTTTGTGGGTGGGGGACATGGACGTTCGGTTCATTCCTTGCTAGAACCATATTTGGCGGGGTGTCGAGTTTATTGCGGGCCGCGAATTCATCGCTCCACAGAGTATGATCTGATTTATTCCCTTTCACCACAAGAAATTCAAGTAGTGGAGAATTTGTCGGATTTCTATCGCTACTATACGGAAGTGCGGAAACTCCCACGAGTGTCGCCGATGGCAACACGTAAATATTTGTTAACACAGATCCGTCCCCACTTTGAGGAATTTATCAAAGAATGCTTTTAAGGGAATGCCTTTAAATGAATAGTGTTGCATATGATCATATAGTCTTAGGTAACGGGTTACTTGCTTATGTGGCGGCAGTTATTTTGCGTCTGCATGGAGCAAATGGAACCAGGGTTTTGCTGGTTAAAGATGATAATTATTCTTTCGGTGATGGTCTTTTTTCAGACATTGGAGAGTGGGAAAAAATTTATTTACAACGTCTGGGAGAGATATATCAAATCCCTCCTCTACGCTATATAGAAAACTATTTGCTCCCTGCGAACTTTGATTTGCGAACTGGTAATGGGGATGTACATTTTAGAGTTGGGGGTGCACCATACGATAATTTGCGAGAGTTCTTGCGCAAGCTTGCAAATTTTTATTATCAAAGCGACCCTTCATTGATATGGCAAATTTTACAAAAAGATCCACATTGTTATGATCAATTTTTTAATGATTATCTAAAGGCCTTGATTGAGCGTCTATTTTTTTACAACGATGGCATAGGCGGAAATTTTCCTTTTGCTATTGGTTGGAGTGCCAAAGGAGCATTTGGATTTGGAACTGGATTTGGAGAGATATGGTTTTTGTTGCAAAAGTTTGCGGAGGATTATTTACGTAATTTGCGACTGTTAGAAAAAGAGTTGATCATTCCAGAGTCGAGCAATAAACACTTTTCGCCGTTTGTTAGTGAAGATGCCTTTACTTGCTGTTGTAGTGCAAGAGAATTGATCAAAATGATTATATTCCACTATGGTTGGAAAAATATGCCTTCAGTAGTGCAAACTAAAAAAAGTATAGGTAGTACTGAGGATAATTTGCAATTTGTAGAGTTATTGATTTGGTTGTTAAAATTCATGGGTGGACGTTATCAAACAAAGATGGATGTATTATTGAGAGATCTCTCGCAATATTTGTTAAGATTAGGCGTAGAGGTTTACTCAAATGTGACAGTGTCAAGGACTATGACCGTGACTGCATTGGGGCGTCGCAAGAAGTTGTGTATTGTCCCCTCCGGAGGATTGCCAGTGGTATCAACTTCGCGACTTTTAGTTGCTGGCGGACCAGTTACTGATGAATCCATTGGTTGGACGCGCTGGTGGCGTGTTGATGCTTATGGAAAAGTGGGCGGGAAGCTTCTTGATTTGGGAGTAATTTCTTTATTGCAGCGTTTTAATAATTTTATTATTGAAAGATGTGAGCATACGAATTTGTAATTTAGTAATAGCTTGCCCAGTGCACTGAATTGTATATGGATCATAGAGCAGTCGCCCCTCAATGGTGTTTGCTCATCTGGACAACTTCTTCAATTCTTTTTTGTATGTATGCAGTTGATCAATGAGATTTAAGATAATAGGAATGGACTCATCGTTAACACCGAATTCATGCTGTAATTCCCAGATCAAACGTGCACGTGCGATATCTTCCTCATCGAGAATCTGCAGAGGATAATCAATTGGAATAATCCATCGAAAAGAGATGAAGCGAATAATGACATCCGGAGAGAGACCGATTTCGCGAGCGGCCTCAATTAAAGGTTGTTTTTTATTTTTTCTCATGGCTCCTCCCTGGGATTATAGGAAAATTTTCCTCCCCATTCACGAACAGTCTTTTCAAGTTCTGGATCAATTTTTTTCGGTAACACCACTTTGATAATGACAATCTGATCACCATTTTCTTTTGATGACGATCCAAAAGCAACACCTTTGCCGCGAACACGTAAGCGACTACCAGTGCTGACGCCACTAGGTATTTTCAACATCACTGACCCATCAATTGTGGGAATTTTAATTTCCGCTCCCAATAATGCTTCTATGAAACTAACCGCAACTTCGGTTTCGATGTTATTACCTACGCGATTGAATCTGGCCAGTGGTCGGACAGTAATCTCTATGTACGCATCTCCTGGAGGTAAATCACCAATTCCAGCGCCCCCTTGATTTTTAAAACGCAGTTTAGTGCCACTTTCTATACCTGGTGGAATTTTAACCTGCAGTCGCTTTCCGTTTGGAAAGGTAATCTCTCGTTCTGCGCCCAAGACCGCATCTTTGAAATCTACCGACATCTGATAATACTCATCGGTGCTGCTTTTTTCATTTTGATAACGTGAACGATCATCTGTATGAAAAAAACTTTTAAAAAAATCTTCGCCCATATCTTTGGCAAAAGAATAAGAATAGCGACCACCATCATCTTGAGTCTCATGATAAAAAGGACCTCGTCGTCTACGAAAGGTGCGCTCGCGCGCTTGCTCATCAGGTTGCTTCTGCTGCTGTTCAGGAGTTTCGCCACGATCGTACTTAGCGCGTTCTTCTTCGCTGCCGATGCGTTCGTATGCCAAAGAGACATCTTTGAACTTAATCTCAGCATCTTTGTTTCCTGGGTTCAAATCAGGATGAAATTTTTTGGCCAGATTATGGTAGGCCTTTCTAATTTCATCTTGGGTTGCGGTCTTTGAAATTCCCAATACCACATAGGGATCTTTCATAGTCTACCTCCGGTGATGTCAGGAATCACCTAACTGAATATTAAGAAAGTTAATCTAGTATTTTTAATCGGAGTGAATTTAATACAACGGAAACTGAACTAAATGCCATAGCAGCTCCAGCAATCATTGGATTAATTTGAAGATGTAGTATTGGATATAAAAGTCCAGCAGCGATAGGCACGGCCAAAATATTATATATAAAGGCCCAAAAAAGATTTTGTTTTATTGTTGCTACAGTATTTTTTGATAATCTTATAGCTTCTGGAATTTTTAAAAGGTCAGAAGATAAAATGGTCATTTGTGCAACATCTATAGCAATATCAGAACCTTTTCCCATGGCAATACTTACATCTGCTTCTGCTAGGGCCAATGAATCATTTATTCCATCTCCAACCATGGCCACAATTTTATTTTCTTTTTTTAGTTTTCGTACAAAATCAAATTTATCAGTTGGAGAAAAATCATATTGATAATTAGTAATTGCAAGCTCAATAGCTATATTTTCTGCAGTATACTTGTTATCACCTGTTAGCAGATAAGGTGTGATTCCCATCTCTTTAATACGATTTATTGCTTCTTTAGCGGTTGTCTTAATCTGATCAGAAATAAATATGATGGCCAGAACCTTGTTCTCATCGGCAAAATAGACAGTCGATTTATTATAAGAATTTAGCGACTCCATTTCGTTGGTAATTTTATCATCAATTTTTCTAGTTTCTAGAATTTTCTTATTACCGATAACATAACTTTTATTTTGAAAATTTGCTGAGACCCCAATGCCTGGAATATTATTAAACTCAGTAACATTTACATTCTTTATATTCTCATTTTCTTGATCTTGTGCTTTTTCAAAATAGTTAACTATAGCACTGGCCAAAGGATGTTCAGATTTTTTTTCTATTGAGTAAATGATGGCCTTATATGTCGACATCTCTTCGGCCAGAATTTCGTTAACCATCCAGATAAAAGTAGAAACTTCTGGTTTTCCTTCAGTAAGAGTTCCAGTTTTATCAAAAATAATGGTATCAATCTTTTGTATGAGTTCCAGTCCCTCTGCATTTTTAATTAATATTCCTTGCTCGGCCCCTTTACCAATACCAACCATTATTGCAGTTGGTGTTGCGAGACCTAAAGCGCATGGGCATGCAACAATTAATACAGTGATCATTGCCAATGTCCCTTGGGTTAAAGCTTGATCACCTCCCAATAAAATCCATCCAAAAAAAGTTATTATTGATATTATCAAAATTGTCGGAACAAATATTAATGCTATTTTATCAACGATTTTTTGAACTGGTGCTTTACTTGATTGGGCCGTTTGAACAAGGTTTATAATTTTACCTAAATTGCTGTCTTCTCCTAATTTTTCTGCAATCAATATGAAACTGCCATTTTGATTTAATGTTCCGGCAAAGACATTTTCTCCTTTTTTCTTCTTCACGGGGATGTACTCACCACTCATCATACTTTCGTTTATATATGATTCCCCAGATTCAATTGTTCCATCAACTGGAATTACTTCACCTGGTTTAATAAGTAGTTTGTCACCAATTAAAACTTCATTTAAATTGACTTTTTTCTCGACCCCATTTGTAATTTTAACTACTTCCGATGGCGTTAGATTGATAAGTTTTCTTATTGCAGAAGATGTTTTTGATTTCGCCTTTTCTTCGAGAGCACGACCCAATAAGATGAAGGTAATAATTACTACCGCCGCTTCATAATAAATATGGGGGAAAAGTCCTCTTGATAAAAGAAATGAAGGGTAAATAGTGTTAAACGTGCTATATAAAAAAGCGATCCCAGTGCTTAAGGCAACAAGTGAATCCATATTTGCGGATAAATGAAGTGTTTGTTTAAACGCACTAATAAAAAAAGAACGGCCAAAAACAAAAAGTACTATACTGGAACCAAATAATTGGAACCATTTCGAGTAAGGGATTGTTTCAGCAAAGAACATACTTATTATTACGATCGGAATTGAAAGAAAAGCTGCAAATAAAGTATTTTTTTTTAGTTTTTTATACCGATTAATCGATTCCTCTTCTTGTTTTTGGTTGCTATTAACTAGTAAATCGAAATCATCAATTTTAAATAACTCATAACCTAATGACTTGATTTTATCTTGAATATCTTTTTCTGTTATAAAATCTAAGTCAAATTCTACTGTTGCCAACTTACTTTGAAGGTTAACCTCTGCGGATATGATACCTTTTAGATTATTTAATTTATTTTGAATAGTAGCTGCACAGGAGGCGCAGCTCATTCCGGAAACGGAGTATTTTTTATGAACTAAATTTGACTTAATTGTTTTTAAAATCATAACATACCTTTATGTTCGGCATCTCTTCTGAAGTAGGTCAGGACTGTGGCATAAGTTAAAGGTATCGCTCCAAAGAGAATAAAGACAAGATCTCCTGCCATGCGAATCCACTCTAACCAATGAAAATTGCCGGTGGTTATAAAAGATAAGCTTCGAGCATGCCAATATCCATTCTCAATAACATCGATTAATTGCAAAACTCCAGCAGGAAACAAATCCAAAATAATCATTAAACCAAGTCCAATATTTACTCCAAAAAATCCGATGCGGATCCAAGGAACTACTTTCTTCCATCTTTTTTCTGTCTGTTGCGCTCTCAAGCAGAATACTAAAAGTGATAATGCTAACATTCCAAACACTCCAAACATAGCTGCATGAGCATGATTTGCAGTTAAAGTTGTACCTATTTCAAAATAAGAGATGATCGGTAAATTAATTAGAAATCCAAATATTCCTGCACCCACAAAATTCCACACACCAACGGCCATCAGAAAGTAGATGGTCCACTTTTGTTCTGATGCTAGACTGTGAATTTCATAGTTGTTATTAGTTTGTGTCTTGTTTTTTAGACGAATAAAATCCCAAGCATCCAATGTTAGAAGTGTTAGTGGAACTACTTCCATTGCTGAAAAGCAAGCGGCAAGTCCCATATTGAGTGTGCCTTGTCCACTAAAGTACCAATGGTGTCCAGTACCGATTATTCCTCCACTAAGATAAAGAATGGCGTCCAGATACACTAAGCGAGTTGCCGTTTTAGAAGTTACCAGTCCCATATATCGAAACATAATTGCCACTAAAACAGTGGCAAAGAGTTCAAAAAAACCCTCTACCCAAAGATGGATAATCCAAAATCTCCAATTATCGATGACTGAGAAATTTGTACGTGAACCAAAGAATAGTGCTGGAAGATAAAATAGCGGGATTGCTATTGCTGCATACAAAAAAAGAGCTGACAACGCTGACTTTCCTTCAAGGCGAATTGCCGGTCTCAAGGCCCTAAACATTAACAGTGTCCAAAGTATCATCCCCAGTATTAATAGTAGTTGCCAGAAGCGACCAAGATCTAAATATTCTAAACCTTGATGTCCAAACCAAAACCACAAATCTTTAATGCCATTTTGCAAACCTAATGCCTCTCCAAATAAACTGCCTAATACTACTATTATCAAAGCACCTAGCAATATATTCACTCCCGATTTTTGACCAGCAGGTTCTTTACCTCCAACCCAAACGCTCAAGAAAAGTCCGCCACCAATCCATGTGGTAGCAATCCAAAAGATCGCTAATTGTAAATGCCAAGTACGAAGTAAATTGTAGGGAAACCACTTAACGATATCTAACCCATAAAACGATCCCGGTTCAACCTTATAATGAGCAAGTGCTCCTCCCAAAATCGTTTGTAAAAGAAAAAGTATAGAAATTATTAAAAAATATTTACCAGTGGCCTGCTGAGAGGGAGAGAGTGAACTCGGGTGTGGAGATGGGAGTGAAGCGACAAATGGTAATTCATACTTATCACCTTTCCACCCTAAAAAATTAAATTTTCCAAAAAGAAAAAGTATTAAACCCAAACCACCAAGAAGCGTGATTAAGCTTAAAGCGCTCCATAAATAAGTACTTACACTTGGATGATTTCCTACGAGAGGTTCGTAAGGCCAATTGTTAGTATAGGAATAGTCTTTGGTTGGACGATTAGCAATTGTGGCCCATGTGGCCCATGCAAAAAATGCTGTTAAAGATTTAATCTCATCACTGTTCTCAATGTATGCCGATGGTAATCCTGGAGCTATTTTATCTTTAGAAAAGTATTTTTTCCAATAGAGAAAAAGTGTTTGGTATGCTACCGCTTCACCATTTGAAAATATTAATATGCTTGTGTTTTCATTATAGCGATTTGTTTTCAAAGATTTAATGGTGATTGAATCAACTACACTTTTTTTATCATCAGACAATTCTAAATAAGATTTTAAAAATTTTTGGCGCGCAAAATTTTCTTGAACAATTATTGCTTCATTGTGAAGATAAAGAGCAGTGTAATCCGGACCTAGATAGGCACCATGGCCCCATAAAGTTCCATGTTCCATTAGTCCATATTTTAAAAATATCTCTTGCCCTTCTTGAATGTCATTTCCAGTAAATATAATTTCTCCCGACTCGGTAATTACTTTTTTTGGAATTGGAGGAGCATTTTTATAGGTGATAACTGTAAGATAAGAGAGAACGGAAAACCCTATAATCATCACCAAAATCGTAGAATGTCCCCACCATGGAGATAATTTTTTTATCTCTTTGTTGTTCACGATTCCTCCAAGGGATTTAAAACCTCTAAAAATGTATCTCAAGCTTCGCAACCATAGCGATTGGTGACTATCGCAATTGGCGACTATCGCAATTGGCGACTATCGCAATTGGCGACTTTCTGTCTCTCTAGCTAGCATCGCGAACCTATGAAAGTCACTACCGTTCATAGGAAAATATTTTATTTTTAAAAACATTAATCTGCGGGAGTAATCATCTTTTCAGGTCGCAGATAAGATTCCAATTCAATTTTACTTAGTGACCCAAGATCAAGAGCAGCTTGTTTAATGGTAGTCTTATCCTCATATGCTTTTTTTGCAATTATGCTTGTCTGATCATAACCAAGAAGAGAATTCAAAACCGATACAAGCATTACGGATTGATCCAAGTGTTGTTGAATTCTCTTGTGATTTGCTTCAATTCCCTTCAAACAATTATCAGTAAAACTTCTTATGGCATCAGAGATAATTATGATTGAGTTTAAAACATTATAAATAATAATTGGTTTAAAAACATTTAGTTCTAAATGTCCACTCATTCCACCAATAGTAATTGTAAAATGATGTCCCATAACTTGAGCACAAACCATTGTGATTGCTTCTACTTGAGTAGGGTTTACTTTCCCCGGCATGATAGAAGAACCAGGTTCATTTTCTGGTATTATAATTTCTCCAAATCCACACCTGGGTCCAGAGCTGAGTAAGCGAATATCATTAGCAATTTTCATTAAACTAACGGCCAAGGTATTTAATACACCGGAGAATTCTACTAACGAATCATGAGTAGACAATGCTTCAAATTTATTAATAGCTGATTTAAAAGGGAGTGTTGTTAATAGAGATACCTGATCTACGAATGCCACATCAAAACCACGTTTTGAATTGAGACCAGTTCCTACCGCTGTTCCTCCTTGGGCCAAAAAATAGAGTCGAGGAAGAACTGAAAAAATTCTTTCTTCTGCCAATTCTATCTGACGGGCCCATCCAGAAAATTCTTGACCTAAAGTTAGAGGGGTAGCATCTTGCAGATGAGTTCGGCCAACTTTAATAATGTCTTTAAATATTTCAACCTTATGTAAGAGAGTTAATTTCATATGCTTTATAGCAGGTAACAGTTTGTGATGAATTTCCATAACAGTAGCAATGTTCATGGCGGTAGGGATTGAATCATTTGACGATTGCGAATAGTTAACATGATCATTAGGATGTACTGGCCTTTTCCCCCCTCGATGTCCCGTTAATATCTCATTGGCCCTTCCTGCAATAACCTCATTGCAATTCATATGGGTTTGAGTTCCAGATCCCGACTGCCATATAACAAGTGGAAATTGATCATCAAATTTTCCTTCCCATACCTCCTTTGCCGCTATCGAAATAGGAGTTCCTAAATCTGGGCAGAGTCCTCCAAGATGCATGTTAACTTTAGCAGCGCAAAGTTTCTGTAATCCTAACGCATGAATAAAAACTTTAGGGATCAACTCTTCACCAATCTGAAAATTTTTGAGTGCCCTCTCAGTCTGCGCCCCCCAATATTTTTTATTACTAACTTCTATATTTCCAAAAGCATCATTTTCTATTCGAGTCTCCATAAATAAATACCAAACAATAAATACCAAATATTATATTAATTTTTTATAAATTTAAGTCATATGATTTTTTTTAAATCTTCGTTATTATATTTGTGATCTAGAGTTCTTTCGACAAGCGTTTTTTCCTTTAATAATGAAAATTGTTTTTCGTATGGAGTTCTATTATTTTCGTAGAAAAGTCCTAATTTGATTTTACGCTCTTTTGTTGTTAAAGATGAAAGAAGTGCATTTTCAAAATTCGTTTTATCGTATTTTTCATCTAGATATTCAACATTGTTTTTATACCAATTAACATCTCTCATTTTATTGAAACTTGGACATGTCTGTAAAATTTGCACCAATGAAAAACCTTCATGATTGATCGCTTTTTCCATAATCTCTACCAATTGTTTTTTATCGGTCACACACGTGCGGGCCACAAATGTTGCACCCAAGGTAAGTGCCATCGGTAGCGGATCCATTGGCTTCGATTTAATTCCTTCTGCTTGTATTTTGGTAATTTGATCAGGCCACATTGTTGGACTGGCCTGCCCTTTGGTTAGTCCATAAACTTGATTGTCATGTAAAAAACAAGTTATAGAAATATTTCTTCTGATTGCGTGTATTAAATGATTTCCTCCTTCCGCCAGCAAGTCTCCATCTCCTGAAGATACTAATACTTTTAGCTTGCTATTTGCTATTTTTATACCGATAGCATTAGCAATGGATCTTCCATGTAAACTTGCAAATCCGTTACAAGGTTGTATGAAATGAGGTAATTTTGCGGCCTGACCAATTCCAGAGACAAAAACTATATCTTTTTTTGCTATTTTTAAATTTTTAACGGCCTCATCTATTGCTGAAAGTATTATAAAATTACCACAACCTGGACACCAAGTTATTTCTTTCATCTCTTTCATAAACACCTTCTTATTTCATTTAATAATTCATCTCGATAGAATGGTCTTCCATCATATTTTAGAATTTTATTGTGAATATGAATTCCTGTTTCTGAGTTAAATAAAGAGGCAAATTGACCGGTGATATTATTTTCAATTGAAATAATATTTTTTGATTTTTTTAATTCTTCTATTACAGATGTTTTTTTGAAAGG
>JADGBS010000048.1:0-454 GCA_015231325.1 Oligoflexia bacterium
AAGAAAACTATAGACATCCTTCACTGCATCGTGGCAACTGCGCCCTTCTCTGAACCCGTACGATTCATTCACAAAGATCGGTTCATACACGGCGCTTAGAATTTTATTAAAAAGAGATTGCACCATCTTATCTTCGAAGTTGCTGATACCCAGGGGACGAAATTTTCCGTCTCCCTTTGGTATCAACACCTGTCTGACAGGTGCTGGGTAGTACGACATTGTTTTCATCCGAGCAACCAGTGAGTCAATATTCTCCTCTAGCTTTTCTGCATATTCGTCTTTATTCTTTCCATCTATTCCCACTGCTTTCTTTCCATCCAGCTCGTGGAAACAGTACAGGAGATTTTCCTTATTGAAGTGTTGGACTAACCATTTAAACTCCATTTTCGGGTCTCCTTTAGATAGTACCCTTATCCTCTCTAGTTTCGTTTCCAATTCACACGTATTTTGTTTC
>JADGBS010000048.1:603-21293 GCA_015231325.1 Oligoflexia bacterium
CTGGAGAAGCTGTGGGAGATCCCTAGTTCATAACTCTAACCTTCACAACATGCCGCGCTCTCAGATCCCGCCGGTCTTAGGCGGATGTCTATCCCAATCCTATCCACCTAATGTAGACTTCCAAACCTATGAATCTGTCGTCGACCGGAACTATGTTTATTTCGGGACTCAATCACTTAGGAACTCTTGCGGCCTGCCGCTTTCTCTGTTTACGCTTAACCCACTTCGTTACCTCCATGAGCTCAAAACTCGATCCTCGATGCGATGGGTTCGCTTTCGAGGGTGGACTTACACCACCGGTTAAAGTACGCTTATCTAGGCGCACCACTAGGCCAAACTAATACAGATCAATCGATTGTATTGATATGTCCATACCTTTGGATTTTGCCATCCACACCACTATAGATCCGGCACTACCTACGGATGGCCATTAATAGGGCCCCAAAAGATGCACCTACCCCAGATTTTTTTACATACTCAAATACACGCAACAATATGCAATAGTTAGCAATCAACATCATTATTTAGTAACAACAAAACAAGATCACTACAATAACCGTAAAAATAGTGCAAAAATTTTTTGCTATTTTTTTATTTATCATCAATTTCTGAATTAAAATGCCGTCCGCATCGAAAATCGCCAACCTTTTTCTCTAAGGAGCAACATGTATGCAATCTACGACGGTCGCAAAAAGAATCACTATGCTTACGTTTCTTATGCTATTCCCTGCACTTCCTGTGCTTTCAACTGGCAAAGGAACTGGCAAAGGCGTTGCCATTCAAAATACCAAGAACAATCAACACAAATCGCTTCCTGCCATCCCCGAATACGTCGCCAATCTATTAGATTTAGAGATTGCCGGCAATCAATTTTTCGAGCGAAAACGTGTAGCTGCGGAACGAAAACGGCTATTAGATCAACAAACAGTATCGATGGAGCACTATGAAGTACCTCTGCGTCTAGTAAATATTGAGTGGGACTTTCTAACTACCGAAGAGCGTCGTGCATTAGTGTTCACAAAAAATGGAGAACAGTACCTACGTTGGATAAAAAATCCCGATGATCGAATCTATTACAAGGAGGTAGAAAATTGGCTCATTAGTAAAAAACTGGACTCTACTCCTAAAAGATATTTCACCGGATATCGTACATCCTCTCGCAGTTTTTTTATTCAAGATCCAGAAAAACCAGAAGTGGTGTTTAATGTAAAGGTCAGTACCGACGATACTGGCGGCCCGTATAAAGATAAAAAAATAGATGCTCCTTTTGCAACAAACGAAAAAGTGATTGACGATTATGTTTTAAAATCCACCTATCGCAAAAATCTCAGTTCATTACAACTGTTGCCAGAGCGTGGTATCTACTATCTTCAAGATATTGATCAAGGAATGCTGGTTAGAAGTATCCCCGGTAAACTACGTAAAAAAAACACGCATATGTACTTTTTACTTCCAGGTTTTAGTGTAGTTCATCAAGATATCGGCAAATTGGTTCCAATGTTGATCACTAACAATAATGAAATAAATACTGCTCTTTTCTGGGAAAAACATATGGTTATTCCTTATGCATATGCTATGGCAGAATTTTTTGCGCATACGGGGACCATACCTAGTTCAGCTCATTCTCAAAATTTTTATCTGCAATTATCTACTGCCAATAATGGCAATAAACATCGCTCTCAGATAATTCTTAAAGATTTCGGAGATGTCTATTATGTATTGGAAATGGTAAAAGGCGCAGATATGCGCAAATATTTAGAAGCTTTTTCTTTGGAAGATTTACAAGAATCTGGTTCGGAAAATCGCTTTCTGGAAGAAATTACTATCCCCTTCAAAATCATGCAGGAAATGGAATATCCCTCCTGGCTAAATGATGAATCATATTCTTCCTGGAGAGAAACATTTTTTTCCTCTTTTGAGAAAAAATTTTTTAAATTGACTGGAATAAAATTAGTCCCTAGAATCGACATCGCCGCGGGTAGAGACTATTACAATTGGAATCTCTTCAAAGGCACTGAAATTGAAGGATGTTTTGCTAAATATCAACAACCCAAAAAAAATGCGGGCGCAAACGCAAACACAAGGGTGAGAACAAATGCCAATTACGGCACCCTCAAAGGAAAAAGCTGTAAACAGCTCCTTGATTGTACATACCGCACAGTAACTACCTTAAATATTGATCCTCCATTAGACACAATGAAATTTACATTAATAGAAAAAGGAGAACTTCCTGCCGATAAATTGAACGTAACCCAAAAACAAATGGACAATTATTATCAAGCAGTTTATCAGGCATTTAGATACGCCAGTGAGAGCTGCTGGAATTCAGTGAGAACAACTCCCAATATTTAATAAATTAAGTTCCGACATTCCTCAACATAATGTTATTATATCTTGTGTCATGCCCTGTGCATATGGACATAGTCCAACGTCTATGAACAAAGGATCGGAATAAATGTTACAAATTTCAAATGTATCAAAAATACTAGGTGGGCAAAATCTTTTTAGTAACGCAAACTTCAAAATAAATTCTGGTGAAAAAGTAGGTCTGGTTGGTCCTAATGGGGCAGGGAAGACTACTTTTTTTCGCATGATTGTCGGTGAAATGAAACCCGATGAAGGACAAATAAGTTTACAGGGTAAAATCCGCATCGCCTATTTCTCCCAAAACGTGGGAGAGATGCGTGGGAAAAATGCGCTCGCTGAGGTTATGAGCGGCAATCGCCGTGTTAGTGAGCTGGCAATTTTATTAAAAAATATTGAAGAAAAACTCAGCAATCCTGATCTTGATGAAAACGAGCTAAATGAAAGCTTAGAAAAAATGGGGGAAGCGCAAACTGAATTCGAAAAAATCGGTGGTTATAACATCGAAAGTAACGCTGAGGAAATTTTAACTGGTCTAGGAATAGCACCGCAGGATCACTCTAAAATGGTAGAAGATTTTAGTGGTGGATGGAAAATGCGTATCGCCTTGGCAAAGGTACTAATCTGCTTACCTGATCTGATTTTAATGGATGAACCTACCAACTATCTCGATATCGAAACAATTCTTTGGCTTGAACAGTGGCTCATTAATTTTAAAGGGGCAGTACTGATGACTACCCACGATCGAGAATTTATGAACAAAATCGTAAATAAAATTGTCGAAGTATCCCGTGGAAAAGTAAATAGTTTTTCCGGAAATTACGACTTTTACTTAAAAGAAAAAGAGATTCGTAAACAGCAAAACGCAGCGGAGTTTGGTCGTCAAAAAGATATGCTGAAAAAGGAAGAAGAATTTATTGCTCGCTTTCAAGCACGCGCTTCCCATGCTGCTCAAGTACAGTCACGCGTAAAAAAATTAGAAAAAATCGAACGGGTAGAACTACTTAGTGATGATGAAGAGATGAGTATTTTACTTCCAGAAATTCCACGCGGAGGAAATGACGTAGTAGTTATAAAAAACTTGGCAAAAACCTGGAGTGATTCTACCGGAAGGAAAAAAGAGGTATTCCGCGAACTCTCGATGACAATTAATCGTCAGGAAAAAATTGCAGTAGTGGGTGTTAATGGCGCAGGAAAATCAACCTTGTTAAAAATCTTGGCCAATAAAACTACTCAAAGTTACGGAGAGGTATACATCGGACCAAGTATCACTACTGGTTATTTTGGTCAACATACTTTGGAGGTACTAAACCCTGAAAATACTATCTTCGAGGAATTAAAGCAAAAATTACCTGAAAGAAATGACGCAAATATCAGAAACATTCTTGCAGCATTCCTCTTCAAAGGCGATGAGGTCTTCAAAAAAATCCAGTGTCTCTCTGGAGGCGAAAAAGCGAGAGTGGTATTAGCATGTATTCTCTCTACGCCATACAATTTTTTAATAATGGATGAACCTACCAACCATTTAGACATTAAATCTCGCGAAATATTACTGTCAACCCTTAAAAGGTACCAAGGTACGCTTATGATTGTCAGTCACGATCGCTATTTCCTTCACGAAATAACCACCAAGGTCTTAGAAATCAACAAAGGCTTCGCTTATCTTTACCCCGGTAATTATCATGAGTATCAGGAGTATTTAGAAAGTAAGTAATGCAAATGACCAAATAACATCGATCCCAATACCAGATTCATACCAGATTCATACCAGATTAATACTATCCGCATTAGGACAATTGTTTTTGTAGAAAATATCTCAGACCCTTTTCAAGGGTTCTTTTTTCTGAGAAGAAATTAATCGCCTAGCTCCATCCAATTCTTTGAACCAAAACCTAATGTAATATTCCCCAAGATTGCTGGAGAAAGGAACTATCACACAATACCCTTGGTTTAAATCGCTAGTAATTTTAGTGACTTTTTCAATTTGAGCAGAATTATTACCAGGAAAAATATTCCCTTTAATTAATGCAGGGATTTCTGATCTCAACGCGGTATTATCATCCTTGTTCAAAACGGCCTTCGCCTGACCATAAACAATATTCAAAACCTCACTAACGCCATCTTCAAGATCTTCGGTCAAAGCAGAAATTTCTTCACCAAGCATTTGAGACATGAGGCGCAAGAATGTACTTTTGGGAAACGAAAGAAAAATTGCATATGCGCCCTGTTGACTTTCGATATTTATAATTCCAGAAAGGTCCCCATCCAACAAATTCAAATTGCTTTTTTTGGTTAATAACGATCCTCGCTTGGAAAAAGTCTTTCCTTGAATAAACATAGTTTTGATTGCAGACATCACAAATGCCCGCAAGAACTTTGCGCCGGAGGGAATATCTGTCTTATCTTCGAAGGAAAGATTTTCTAAAGCAAACAGCAAAGACGGAACGACCTCATAATCGCTAGTTCCCTCATAAACTCTAATTTTACTAACCAGGGAGTGAGGAGGATATAGCAGAATAACCTTTTTCTGAACACTACTGAGATTATTTTTTACTGTTTCTAGAAACGGAAGCCAGGCATCGTTAATAACATGTCCCTCCATCAGAAACGCAAAATTAATAATCACATGCGCGGGCATTTGCGCTAAAAATATCATCTTATCTTTTAATATGCCCACTGTATCACTGTCGGACATATCAATTATTTGGATCAAAACATACCTTTGCTTGATCCAAATCTCAAATTTTTTTTCAATTAGATGATATTCCATATCCGTATCCAATAATTTCGATACATTGTTATTTCGTTATTTCGTTATTTCGTTATTTCTTTGTCTTTCTTTCAATGTACCCTCTAAAAATTTAACGATATCTGCAGTACCTTTTTCTCTGGCGTAATCGTAAGCGCTCAAGTTACGATGATCTCTTTTGGTGACATCGGCACCGTGTTTACATAACAGTTTAACCAATTCTAAGTTTTTTCTTAAAATCGCTATCACCAAAAGTGACTGCCCTCTTATCTTGTAATTAGGATTAGCACCCACTCCCAACAAAAATTGTGCCACATCAAGATGTTCTTTTATAATTGCCCATGCCAACGGAGTAATTGTAGTAGTTCCCTTCTCATCCATTTTTGCTCCGCCCTTATAAAGCAGCTCCACGGCCGGCAACAAACCTGCACTAGCAGCATAGGTCATAGCGGTATACCCAAAAAAATCCTTGGCATTAACATCAATAAATTGTAACAACTTAGTCATTAAATTCATTGCCCCTTTACTAGCGGCATACATTAACAGGTTCTGTCCATTGGGCAACTTTTTTTTTGCAAACATAACATCTGGATTAAAATCATCAAACTTTTGTCCCCCGGTAATAGATTCATCAAGCGGGACTGTCGGAATATCGGGATTAAGCTGAGCAAGATCATCGACAGGCGGATTAGGCACATTACTAGGCGTAGTTTGTCCAAGACTAGTTTTGCTGGAAGTAACTTTAGTCAATATGCTGTGAATATCATTATATTTCTGAGTATCTCTAATGCGAATAATTTCATTAGCATCCGGATCGTGTCCTTGTGAGTTAGGATCGTCTTTGACTACATACACCGTATTATCCACCTCCAAATGATCTCCCACCGTTGTTAAAATGCCCTCTCCCAACAACTCTCGCTCCAAGTCGCTAATTTTTAGTACCTCTTCGGACTCAATATTACCTTCGCCCCTTCCCTTAACCATTATTGCCTCATTATCAACAACGCCGGTCATTCCACTTAATTTAGTTGTTTGGTCGTCCTCCTGATGCAATCCTTTGTCAGAAATTCTGATAGGATCCTCATCGCTAAGCAAAAAATTGTCACCTGCAACTATGACGGTCTCCCCATCTTGATCACCTTTTAAAACTTCACCATTAATCATGGTTTCTTCTGTTTTTAAAATTTCGGTGATCCCTTTTACTAAAAAACTTTCTTTATTTTTCAACGCTTCATCAATGTTGGAGCAAACAGTTACCGCATCCAAATTATCTTTGTTTTTCAAATACGGATTGGCCTTTAACTTTACCAATTTCTCAACGGCAGTGATGTTTCCCATTGCCGCCGCAATGATAATCGGAGAATTTCCATTGATATCCGCTTTATTGACATTTTCATCAGTAACTAATTCACTCACTAGATCATCTTGACGCAAAGCAATCGCTTTAATGAGTGGAGTCCTTTGGTTTTTATCCAAATGATTTTTGTTAGCACCAAATTTTAATAATAATTTGGAAGTATCTCGTTGCTTTTCCTCAATCGCAACATGTATTGCTGTCTTGTTATCAAGACCAATAGCATTAATATCTGCACCATTTTTTATCAAGGTTTCAATTAATTCACTGTTTTCGAAAAGCACTGCATACATTAGTGGTGTATATCCGTGAGTGTCACTCAAATTAATATTAATCTTTTGCTCAATCAAAAAATCTGCTTCTACTTGATTTTGGTTAATGATCGCGTAAATCAAAGCATTTCTATCTTCTTTGTCTAGAGCATTTATCTCGGCATCACTATAAACCAAAACTTTAACGACACTCAACAGTCCATTAGCTGCTGCTAACATCAGAGGAGTCTCCCCTTGGGGACCACTTTTGTTGGTGTCGCAACCACAAGAAACCAGCAAATCCGCAAGTTTTTCTTGTTGATAATTAATGGCCAATATCAGTGGTGTCATTTTTTCGTTATCGACAACATTAAGAACATCTATACATATGCCTTCTTTACAATCAATTATCTTAGAAAATATTGTTTGAAGATGTTTTAATTCTTCACAAACATAACTCTCAAAAAATATTTTTAAATCCATACAAAATCACTCTATCGCTAAAAAAACTTCGGCCATTTTATTCCAAGTACTACATGCCTGTTTGTGATCTTGGTAGTACCACCATCCCGCCAATACTGCTTGCGCAAAGCTAACGGACCAAATCCGATTTGTGTCCATACTTAAATATCTAGAAAATAATTCTATTCTTCTTTTAGTTAGCATTTTCAAATTGTGGCCCCCTAAATCCAATAAATCATGAACTGGATTGCGCGTAAAGGCGGCAACTTCAAATACTGGATCACCCCAGACTCCCTTGGGATCGATCGCTACCCACGGCCCGCGTTTACCCCACAAAATATTGGAATGATGTAAATCCCCATGAAGTAAGACTCTTTTGTTAGAGGAACTAAGCAACTGACAGTATTCTTTCTCCGCGCGTTCCGCTATTTCCACACTGAAAAGACCATCTGTTTTTTCACTGACCAAATGCATATGCAATTCCTTAAATCCATGCAACCAATCTTCTACTTGAGCAAAAGATGCCAAATTAGTTACATCGGCGCGTTTGCTGTTTTGATTATTTTGATGAGCAGCTATGGTTGCGGGCACGGTTGCAGGAGAATTTTTCAAGTTTAATTTTTCAATAATCTCCACCACGATTCGTACCGCTTCCTCATCCCGCCCTGAAAGTGTGAGTTCGCTTAAATTCATTCCCATTTCTGCGTCTTCCAGAAGCATTACACCATCATCTAAATCGTACTCTAACAATTTAACACAACCATTTCCATCATATGCTATCAGCGCAATAATTTCTGATTCTAAACTCTTACTAGGAATCCCTATCTTCAAAATTACTTTGACATTATGAGCATCGGTGGCATACATAATAAAATTGTGCGAAAGGTTCACTACTGTTCTAATCAGGTTAATTTTCCACAAATCAGCATATTTTGTAACAATAGCTGGTAGACGCTGTAACCAAGCATCACCTGTCGCACCGAAAGTATCCCTCACCTTTTGTTTAAAATTCATGTCTATCATACTGTTAATATCCATACTCATCACGCCTCCACACTTCTATGTCAAAAAACCTCTAAGAGCTTTACGGCATTTTTTCGTAAAAATAAAGGGCCATGGCCACACTTTACCCACTGTCATAATATTGCTAGAATAGTCCAATTCAAAGCGTGAAGTTTGACGTTAAGTTTGTTGTGAAGTTTATAGCGAGGTCAATTATGCTAGCTAAAACAGCAGTAGGTATAACTATTGTAATACTTAAGTTTTTCACTGCTCCCGCAGCAGCGGCCACCGCAGCAGCGGCCGCTGCAATAGCGGCTACCGCTATCTCCACCTCCTACCCTGATTTAGTGGCCGTCAAAGGTGGATCACCTGTAGAAATGTTTGAACGAGGAATCAATGAATTAGGTGGAATGCAACGTTTTGTCAAAAAAGGAACAGTGGTTCTGGTAAAACCCAATATCGGTTGGAATAAAACGCCCACCCAAGGGGCAAACACCAATCCAGAATTAGTAGGGGCAATCGTAAAAAAGGCGTACGAAGTGGGAGCAAAAAAAGTGTGGGTTTTTGATCACCCAGTCGACGAGGAAAAGGCCTGCTATAAAAATTCGGGAATTGAGGCCGCAGTAATTCAAAATGGAGGCATCATGCATACTGCTAACAACGAAAGTGACTACGTCGAGCGAGAAATCCCTAGGGCCAAATTTCTAAAAAAAGTGAAAGTACATAAATTATATTTAGAATCGGACGTTATTATTAATGTTCCAATATTAAAAAATCATGCAGGATCAAAAATGACCGCCGCCATGAAAAACTTGATGGGAGTAGTATGGGATCGCCGCACATGGCACGAGCAAGGTCTACATCAATGCATCGCTGAATTTACGCTGTTAAAAAAAGTAGACCTCACCATTGTCGACGCATATATGGTCATGATGGCCAATGGACCGCGAGGCTTCTCTACTGAAGATTTGAAACCGGCGCGCATGCAGTTGCTCTCTACCGACATGCTACTTGTAGATACAGCTGGGGCAGCAATTTTGGAGACAGCTGTAAATAAAATCCCTTCCATAGAGATAGCACAAAAGCTGGGAGTAGGTTCTAGCGATTTAAAAAAGGCCAATATTAAACGCATTGATATGGCCGCAGCAGCTGCTAACGTCAATTCTAAGGTATCACTGTGAAAAATATTTTCCAGATTGCTCAATTACGAATAATTATTCAGTTAATCTTTTTTGTGCTTATAATCACACTATTGCCAAGCATTTTTCATAATTATCTCATTGAATACCTTCCTTCCGTATTTACAGCACCCCAATTGCTACATATTATCAATGCCACAAGTTTAATGGCACTCATCGCTAAAACACGCTGGCTGGAATTCAACGTATACACATTAATCGGAATAGGTATCATAATAGGAACTTTCTTCTTTGGCCGTTTTTACTGTTTTTACTATTGCCCCGTAGGATTTATTCAAGACTTAATCAACAGAGTCTCTAAACGGCGAATATCGTCTAAATATCCACGTTTACCCTACGCATACTTGCGCTACCTACGCCCACTTATTTTTTTTACAGTAATGGGTTTAATTTTTGTGCGATCTCCACTGTACCAATATGTAGATTATTATGCTCTGCTAGGAAAAATGCTTTCTCTCTCTGTAGTGGGGATTATTTTCTTCCTCTTACTGTCCGTCCTGGCGCCATTTTATCCCCGTTGGTTCTGTAATTATTTTTGTCCCACTGGAGCATTGCTATCCTACATACAAATGGGGCGCAGTCGCAGGAGCAGGCATGGGCACAAAGGCCAGTGTCATTGTGAGCAAGAACATGGACGTTTACGTAGAAGTTTACTAAAAAAAACTTTGTGGGGAGGAGCTCAAATATTGGGATGGACAATAGTGGGAGGGTCCGTCGCAAAAATGCTGCGAGCAAGCAGCACTACACATGAAATACCTGGAATACCTGACAAAAATTTTATTCTTCCACCGGGTGCAAATGCTCGAGAGCATTTTTATGCTCGTTGTATTGCATGCGGAGCTTGTGTACGCGCTTGCCCCAGCAAGGTTATTGTTTTAAATGAATTTACTGACAAATTCCCTCGGATGGATTACACTTACTCTTTTTGTAGTTATGAATGCAAACGCTGTATAGAAGTCTGCCCAAATGGTGCACTCTCCGATCACCCACTGTTTATAAAAAAACGCATCCGCATCGGTTTAGCATCATTTAATCCAGAGCGTTGTATCGTTCGTACAAAAAAAGAGGATTGCGGCGCTTGTGCAGAACATTGTCCAACCGGAGCGGTTGTCACGATTCCCTATGGAGAAAAATTAGAACTTTTGCACCCGCAATTTACTGCAGAAAAATGCATCGGCTGTGGTGGTTGTGAATATATCTGTCCCGCACGTCCCCAACGCGCCTTTAATGTAGCAGCAGTAGAGACCCAAAGCTTTGCCGCAGAACCGTTAAGAAATAGTAAGTGGAGTAAACCGCTTCCAAAGAATGGGGATGGTGTAAATAATGGCAATAACAATGGTAATAACATAGGATTTCCGTTTTAAAAAGATAAACAGTAACTAGAGCAATATTGCACTTCAGCAAAAGATAATCGTCATGCCATGCCACCAACATGGTCCCTCCCTGATACCAAATTAGTTAAATTTTTCATAATTTAGTTGGCACAAGCATTGCAAAAGAATAAATATATGCTACTTTCAGGTGCTTGTTTTAGGCAAAATATTTTAGGCAAAATATTTTATTTTTTATTAACTTTAATTGTGTACAGGAGAAAACCATGAAAAAAAGTTTAATTTTTACTCTAATCGCCGCTGCTCTTGCAACAGGGAACAGTTCCTTTGCCGACAACATTTGTAATTCATCACCAAGAGAAACCTCTGGATATGAGGCCGGTATCCGAATGGAGGGTGATAGCTTAGAATACCTATGGCAAAAACATGGAAGTTGTAATGACTATCTCGATGGGTGGATAGAGGCAGTAGATTTTGGATTTGAATTACGTTCTTCAACTAACGCCTATATTACCTGCAGAAATATAGGCATCATGGAAACTCTCTGGAACAAGATAGGTGAGAAGCAAGAATCATGTAGGCTTGTGTGTCTTGCGAATGGAGCACAAATTGGACGGCTAGCGGCCAAAAGTCTTGCAAGCATAGGTGTCCAACAACAGCAATACAAACAAGAAGTAGTCGCGGCCATAAGAGTTGGTGAACGTGGTCTCTGTACTGCAACCGCATCGGCGGCCTGCAAAACTGCCTTCGATGCTCAAATCCGCAAAAATCCTACAGTTACCTCCGTACTAACATTTGAAGAACTAGAAGACTTAAAAAATGAAGCTTGCTCTGTTAAATAGGGTTAATGACAGGCCATAAACAGGCAACACTGATGTTTGGCAGTTGGATTTTATTCAACTGCTAATTTTATTAGTTTCTCTTAGTTTTTGTTTGCGAAGTTGTTCTTATCATTGGGTTTGCTGAAAATTTAAAAGTGATTCAAAAGTGTATTATAAGGTGTATTAATATGAAAACAATCATATATCTTGGTCTGATATTATCTTTCTATGATTTATCGGTATCTACTCCGTTGCGGGCCAATTCCACACCTCCCACAGTTACAATTCCCGAGTCCCTGAAGTGTAACCAAGAACGACCAGATGGTCAGAAGGGTTACCAGAAAGGTATTGATTTAGAGAGTAAAACATTTTTTGAATTATGGGAAAAATATGGAAAAGATTGTGGAAAACTAGATAACTTTTTGGAGATAATGGATGCTAGGATTTTTGTTGAATTTTTATCCGGTGCACGGACTAATTATTTGAGATGCCGCAATCTGGCGATGTTAGAAACCAGATCATCAAACATCGATAATCTAATTATTCAGTGTGAACAACAAAATGCTGATAGCAGAGCCACCCCGCCAATTACTGATATTACCGTCAACGTCCTCAATACTAAAAAAATATAAAAAAGGAATAGAATTATGAAAAAAATCTGTTTAACAACAATGTCTCTAATGTCTCTGTTTCTAAGTCTTAACGCCTGGTCTTCCTGGAATACCCTGTGTGTAATAACCAAAAGCAGCACCGGTGAAAAATATTGCAAGACCTATGCTGGTACAAAAATGCCAATTTCCATATGCGGAAAAGTGGGAGTGGAAGTATTTGGTAAGCAACACATCAGTTACATTGCTAAGTGGGACACAAATTACGATCGTCTACTTGACACCATGTCAAAATCAGGTTGTCCTACAGAGGTGACCAAACCGATTAATGTTGATCCCACTGATCCTGTTGGGCCTGTCGGGCCTGCAGGAGGTGTTGGACGTAGAGATTGCCGGAATGACCCGCAATACAAAAAAGCCTACGAAAATGAAAGATTGATACTAAAGGCGGCCTGGGAAAATACTTATCACAGCAACTGCAATAAATTAGAAGAATTTATTGAAGATCATGACGAAGATTTATTAGAAAATGTCACAAACAAGAACTGCTATCAACAAGGAATTTCAATGGGATATAAAAGCATTGAAGATGAACTTAACAATCAGTGCCTTGGTGTTGGCGGAGAATGTACTGATATTGGACAATATTGGGGAAAATCATCTGCTATTCAATATTGCAACGGTGAAGCACCGCAAGACGAAATCACAATTCCTTTTTGCACAGCGGAATCAATCAGTACTTGTATAGCGACATTTCATGAGTTTGCACCAATTGGCAAATGCTATGACAGGATAACTGGCCCAAATGGACAAATCACACGAAGACAAAGAAGTAAAAGCGAAATAGAAAAGGCGATAAGTGAAACCTGTACTCCAGAACAATTTACCTATGCCCGTACATATATAAAACCTCAACCGAACTCAGGATCGGAGAATTGTATAGAGCTAGGTGGACTTATAGGACAAATTTCTGGACGAGCGATTTGTACTGCTGACCAAAGTGAACCGCAAAAACCAACGGTTCCCTTTTGTCCAGAGCGTTCTGTTGAAGCGTGCTTCACGGAATTTGATAAAGTGGTGAAAAAAGCAGGAGGTTGTTTCAATTATCGTGGAGAAAACGGACGTAGAATAGAAATGAGTAAAGAGGAAATTGAAACGTCAAAAAATACCGTATGTAATCAAGGATCTTTCGATGATTTCCTCATCCATGTTTGGCCAAATTAATAATTATTACTAATTTTTATCTTGTACAATTAAACTGTCGCAATTCTCTTAAAGATATGCGACAGTTTAGTTATTAAGGAATATTATGAAAAAAATTCTAGCATTTTTACTTATTTACACAGCGTTTAATTCTTGTTCTTTTGCTGCAATGTATGATCTTATTTGCTTTAAATCTATCCCTTATAAAATCGCATACAAAACAGAAAAGCGTATATTGGAAATATCATGGCGCAATAGTTATTCGAAAGATTGCAATAGACTCAAAGAATTTCTTGGCGATAACGATAGCGGCAGCGATTTGAATGCACGAACAAACATGAGCTGCTACCAAAAAGGGCTTCGCGATGCATATAGGCGCGTTGCTGAGGACCTAACTTCAGAATGTAAAGATGGCCCAGCTAGGCCATGCACCGAAGTTGCAGGTTTTTGGGCAGAAATTACCGCCCTAGAGTTTTGCACTGGTCAGTGCGTTGAAATGGTACCTATGACACCATTTTGCGCAACGAATTCTATACCAACCTGTCGGGCGGTTTTTCATAATCTGGCAAAAGAACGTGGTTGTTTTGAATTTTCAGGAGGACCAAATAGAACAAAAAGAGAAAGAAGTAGAAATGAACTTGAAAACGCTATAAATGAGAATTGTAATATAGAAAAGTTTAATTTCGCCCGTAAATACATCCACCCGGACACACCGAGTACACCAATCTCTACTCCCTCCGATCCTGATACTTCCCCATGTGTTGAATTAGGGACGTATTTAGGAAAAAACGGTGCGAAGGCGGAATGTACTGCTGATCAAAGAAGGCCGCAAAAACCAACACTTCCTTTTTGCAAAAAATATTCCCTGGATACATGTATTGCTGCTTTTGACAAAGTAGTACAAGAAGAAGGTGGATGTTTTATTTATGACCTTTTCGACGGAATTCAAATAGAAAGATCCAAAGGTGAAGTAGCAACTATCAGACAATCAATTTGTAATGGGGTAAATAATGGTGACAACCCAGGATTTTCGTTTTAATTTATTTCATAAGGCGGATGTAATCCGATTTGGATGAAAAGTAGTCTTCTCATTTTCAACTTTGGAGGTATTTTATGTGGAGTAAAGGGTTAGGTATTACGTTCTTTTTTATTTTCTTTTGGACACAGTTACCACTGGCAAACATTTTTTCTGCGACAGACGCTGTCGGAAATAAGAGCAAAAACAGTATTAATAAACCTGATCCTGCCAAATTTGTACTGCACAAACAAAAGCTCTCAGAAAATATTGATAAAGAAATATCTATCTTGGAGAAGGAGAAGGCCTGTGTTGAGGCAAGTAATGATCCCTCGGCCATACAAACTTGTCGTAAAGAGTCTAAGGAGGCACACCGTCAGATGAGAGAGAAAATGGGAATGGGTGAGGGGCCACACATGTGGCCAAGTAGTAGTAAAATCCACCTTCCCTCTGGTTTTCCAAGGGATAAAAAAGAACAGTAAATTTTCGCTTTGCCAAAAAGATTAGATTACAATTATTCTCATCTTAGCTGTTTAACACGAGAACCAGTGGGCAGTGTTGAATCATCAACAGGTGTTTGTGATTTACTGCTTGCAGTTACTGTTGCTGCTGCTGATGATGATGTTGTTGTTGTTGAGATGGCCACGGCAGCTGCTGCTGCATCTACTACTGCCGATGATTCTGCAGATAATTTCGTCGCTGATCCTCTGGATAATTCCGCCGCTGATTCTGCAGAATTATCTGTCGCTGTTACTTCAGTTAATTCTGTCGTTGGTACCGATTCTGAATTAAAATTCTGTGAACCTTTTCTGGTACATCCTGGTAGAATAAAAAATCCAATCAATAGAAAAAATAAGATAATATTAAATGATTTTTGCATATAGTAACCTCCATCAATACATATAAAATGGATTATTTTGGTTCTTCAATAGTTAGAGGAGCGAACAATGACATTGGGGCAGTCAGAATGTTATCATCATCGAATTTTATAAACTGAATGGGTATTTCAGATGACCTACTCGACTGCTGTGCAACAATATCTTGCAACGAGAAATTAAAGTCAAAATATGAAACAGATTCAGCTAAAGGGTTGGCGATCTTGAATGGGCCATCGATCTTTTTTGCTCTATCAAGGTAACTAGGATCCGCAAGTACCTTTGGCAGTTGATTTAATATTTGTTCAAGATTAGGTAGCGCTAAAGAAACAAAAGGAAGAATTAAGGGCATATAAGATTGCACGGAAGAGTCAACATACGATGGATAATTGAATTCGATTTTTTTCGCATTTTGATCTAGAATATTGGCCAATTCTTGCTCCTTTTTATCAAGATCTGTCAGAAGAAGATTGGTCATAAATACGTTATAATCACCAGAAGCTTGGTCGCTCTGTTGGCCTCTTGTAGGAGGTTCAGAAGGATCGGGATAATTCACATATATACCCATCATCTGGATACTTTCATCCCTTTGAGCAAGAACGTTGAGTACAACAATATTTTTGTTCAATTTTGTTAGATTTAAATTACCAAGTACGTATTGGCCATCACCATTTTTTGTTATTTCAATATTTCCAATTAAGGTTGGGGGCAAATATTTAGGTTGTGGATCGCTACAATACTCTTCTTCCTCGCTATTTTGAAAATCTCGATCCTCATAAAGAAGGGTGTTTCCATGAGAATGATTAATTGCAGGTATTGAAAATAAAAAATTTATCACATTATTATTACTTGTCGTAAAACTAAAACCACGTGGGTGAGGAAATATCATGGAGAAAGCTTTATTCATGAAAGGATCACTACTCTTACCCTCTAGCGTTGCACACCCAATTTGACCAATTCTATCATAAATATAAGGACTAATTACATTTTGTGATCCGACAAGCTTTAAGGGATGGTTACCAGCAGTACCTCTTTGAAAAAAATAAATTTTATGAGAGGTAGGCATTATTTCGAGATCTTTGGTTCTATTGATAATAAATTTATGTACTTTAAGTGGATTAATCAATTCCCACTGCAATTCATCATCGGCCATAGTGTATTTTGATCCATCATAATAATAAAGAGCGGCCTTGCTTATACTGGAAGTAGGGGTATTTTTTTGTAAGATCAGTAGATCTCCAAATAAATATGCGGAAATGGTAGACATGGCCTTTTTCAAACGAATCGTTCCCCCATACTGGGCCATTTGGTTACATTGGGCATCGTTGAAATGTTTGATCTCGTTGTTAAAATCATCGGCAGTTAATCCCAACAGCTCTGCAAGATTACTCCCAGGTTCAGAGACAGATTTTAGGAGTTTTTTATTCAAATTATAAGATAAATCGTAGATATTTTTTTCTTCCATGACAAATACAGGTATATTCTCATCATCAATTTTGCTGGAAACAAGTTGGTTTTGCTCACTAAAATATGGGGAGAAATAATTTTCTTTATCATAATAATAATTTTCTTTATACGTATTAACACTGTAATTTACAACTTTGCTTAACAAATAGATTTCACATTCCCCTGAACCGCTATAAGAAGGTATATTTCCACCATATGAGATGATCTTTTGACATTGCTCTTCACTAAATCTTTTTTCCGTGTCGTTAAAATCTGGGGCCGTTAATCCTAGAGAATCTGCAAGTTTGGGTTCAGATTCCAGTCCAGGTTTTAGAAGTTTTTTATAAGATTGCACTGATGTAATATCGTAAATATTATTTCCCTCCATAACTAATCCGAGTTTACCAAAAGTTGTAATATTGCTACGATCGACATCGTAGTTATATTCCTTGTCATAGTAATAATTTTCATCATCTATCCATTCCCCATAATTAGTAATCTCCTGGGCCAAAAAAATATCGCATCCATCCACCTTATGTAAGGCCAAATCTTTAAAATCACCATCTGCCCCAGAATAAGATTTCCCAAAGATTTTAGGTTCATCTACCCAGCGAAATGACTCAGCAAAGCTTAATACTCCTCTTTCAACTTCAACAGAGGTGGAGGCCCCCTGTGTATTATCTCGTAGACAAGTGACAACCAGTTGGTTATCTTCTGTAATAAATGAAGAAAAGTTTTTACAGTTTTCTAATATTGTACAGTTATTTTTATCTGATGCCATACAAACAGGTTTCCAATTAATATTTTCAGAATTGCTTATAGAAAGCTCAACTCGGTACAGCTTTACTCCGTCTTTAGAATTACCAATACTGTAAAGATATTTTTTTGGTATAACATGTCCTCCATTATTTTTTACGAAAGTACATTGAGGACCGGTGAGTGCATGAGCTTTTCCGTCGAATGTTTCGATAAAAGATGGTTCTGTTAGCGGTGTCCCCGGAGATATCGTTATCGGTAGTGATTCACGTTTACCTGCGTTTGCAATTACAGAAAAAAAACCATCCTTATTTTTAACAATGGCCGGCAGATAGTTTATAGGGACAGAGTTTATGTCGCCACTTATTAAGAATCTTTCACAGTTATCAATTGAGGGTATTTCTACAATATAAGCATCAACTTGTTGGGGATTAATTACTGCATTAGAATTCTCGCTAATTGAAGTCATATTTAAATAAACCACCAATAATACAGTAATAACAAATAATGTAACGAAAAAATATTTATAATGTTTAGCATACTTATAGAGACTTTGAAATACATGCAAACTACTTTGTATCTTTTTTATAAATGACATAGGGGCTCCTTGATTATTTATTTTTATTTTTTGTTTTTATTAATTACCTCTGTGATTAGCGCAGCGCTATCTTCCAGTTCTTTTTTAAAATCATCGCCTTTGCGAAGAATTAACGGTTTACTGGGAAGAGGATTGTCTTTTAATAATGACACAAACCTACAAAAACTCCATACTGGACCAGCTGATTTATTGGATATCTGAAAAGATATTATAATGACAATAGCTATATATATAGTTATTGTTAAAGAAAATGGAATAATAAAAAGAATTAATGTGGTCAAGTGGATATTGTTTATATTTAATAAAAAACTAAAAGCAAATAGCGACGAAACTATAAATTGTCCTACCGTAATAAATACCAGAAATATAGCGAACTTATATTGGTATCCTTTATTTATCAAAAATTTATTTCGTTTATCCTCAGGAAACCAAATTGTATCGTAATTTTTTAAAATATAATAAAGAAAAAATACCGCTCCAAATACAATAAAACAATCTGCAAAATTAAAATACCAATTAGGAAATACAGAAATAAAATCAATAACATAACCTCGGAATAATCTATCGATCACATTTGCAGTTATTCCCCCAATAAAAAGATATAGATATAATCTTAAAGAAATAAGTTTTTCATCGAGAAATTTTTCTATCAAGATTAAAAAGAAGAAAAAAAAGCCAAAAACAGTAATTGATATAATATTTATTAATCCAGGCGTTACCTCGCTAGGAAAGGATGTAAAAAATCCACCGAAAATTCCTTTATTAAAATGTAATACTAATTTTATAGGTAGGATTTTTTGAATACCTAAAACATCGTTTAAAAAGAAGCTAAGGTAGTATTTACTGAGTTGATCTACTATTATTGGTAAAAGAAAGCACAAGTATACTATTATTCTTAATCCTGTAATGCCCAATATAGTTCTTAATATTTTTTGCACACTTACCCTTTGTTCTAAGCATAAACGGTATACTAATAATTCTGCTAACCAAATATATTAAGGGGCCAGATAGATTATCGGATTAATTTAACGTTACTTTAGCGAAAAAAAGGACAATCATGTACAATCATGTGCAGAGTATAGTGGACCCCATTGTCTAGACCAAAGGTAGTAAACTAATCCTCCCACTATTAAAACGGTGATGGCAAAAAGTGAAGTACTAGTCCATTTAATTAGAGCAGTGATCATGATTAACAATGAAAGAAGAATATATACAAGTGGCAAAATAATATTGGTTATACTGAGAGAACCTTCTTGGTAATAAGTCTTGATTAGACCCACTACAACCAGCGTCGGAAAAATGCTTAAGGTGAACCCCATATAGGTCATTAGCATTTCAATATTGTTTTTACCAATAATAACGTATCCAATTGCGATCAACATCTGAATCATTACTGCTAAATATGGGGTCTGATATCTAGGGTGGGTTTTCCCGAGAAATTTGAAGATCACACCATCTCGGGCCATTGCGTAGTACACCCGTGGGGCCACCATCAATTGTACAGAAATCGAAGACAGCAGGATTATGCCTATGCCTAGATTAAACCAATTAGCAAAAGCAGTCCCAAAAACGTTCTCGGTACTAGTAAAAAAAATGGTGGTAATACCTTTTAACTTTGAAATTGGTGTCGACGATAGGAAAAAAAAATTCATTGCCAGATAAAGAATAATAACAATTATTGTTCCACCAAAAATAGCTCGTGGTAAATTCTTCTTTGCATCGATAACCTCTTCTGCCATATAGGTGGTGCTATTCCATCCAGAATATGAAAATGAGATTAACAATAACGCAAAAGAGTAAATTCCTAGATCAAATTTAAAAACTTTCCTACTGTTATCAAGCAAAAATGGATGCGTTAAGTTACTTGGATTATCGATATATGTCAGATATAGTCCTATGGCAATCACAAATAAAAAAAATAGCAGCTTAAATGAGGTAAGAACATTTTGGATATTTCCCCCCTTTTCCACGCGTAGAACATGAATTATACCAAAAAATATCAGAGTAATAATTGCGACTAACCGAAGATTTAAGGTACTAACTAACCCTTGAATTTGTAAAAATTTTTCTAAATATGATGCAAAAACAATAGAGGTAAGGGCCAGCGGTCCAGAAAAACCCACCGTCAATGAAACCCACCCACAAAGAAATGCAAATAGTTGTCCACAATTTTTTCCAAATATATTTTTTAAATAGACATACTCACCCCCCGCCCTTGGCCAAATGACGGCCAACTTAGCGTAGGATAGGGCACCACTGATTGCTAATATACCTCCAATTCCCCATAACAATAATACTTCCCAGGCACTAGGCACCATCTCTAATATTGACCCGGTGGTAAATAAAATGCCACTGCCTACCATATCGGCGACAATAATTAGAGTTGCAGTAAAAAGACCCAATTTTTTTGCTAAATTCAAATAATGCTCCCATGTAGAATCACCATAAATCAGCATCCACCAATTCACCCAACTGGATTCCAGAAGCAATCTCAGCATGATGTTTGTCAAATCTACCAAGAGTTACGTGTCTTTTTTTCTTTGTACAATCGACATCAACATCACATTCATAATACCAATGCCACCGGTTATCAAACTAATTAGCGACAAACAAAGACCAACAAAAATAATGTTTTTAATTATCTTCTGAGAACTTT
>JADGBS010000049.1 GCA_015231325.1 Oligoflexia bacterium
TACCCGATTTATGGCACTACAACTAGGAACCTCCCATTACTTCAATCCACAAAAGGCACGCCAAGAGCTTGGTTACTATCCCTTGGTTGGAATGCAAGAAGGATTGAAACGTCTACAACAGTTACAAATGGATAATTGCCAAAAATTTCTGACAAATAAATAGAAATGATTGAGAATGTTTGCAGCATATTCTTTGGTATAAATAAACACTAAAAACTGTTGTTAAAAAAACACCAATAATTTCAACTAATTAAATAATATTTTACTCAGTTTTAATTCTGCTTTTTTGTAACAAAAAAGATACCGCTATAAAGCTGTATCACTTTTGTGTCGATGTACAATTGATAGAAGAGAAAGGATAGAAAGAATAGAAGCTTGAGCAAAGGACAAAGTAATTTTATGAAAACTATGACTATGAATGTTTCACCATCATTATCGTCGATATTAGCACTAACGCTCGTTGCCCTATTATCACTTTTTCTTTGTATTTCTTGCGGTGGCGGAGGCGGTGGCGGCAGTGCGGGCGGTGGTGGCCAAAACAATATTAGTAGTGGTAGTAAGCGTCTCAATCCTAGTCCTGCATTGCCCATCGCTCCCGTAATTCCCATCAATAACCAGGAGAACGAAGCCGCATTCGTGCAGGTATGCGCCGACACCAAAGATCCCGAGGTCGTTCGTACTGTTTCTCTCCTCAAGGAGAAGACAAAAATATCTGAACCGGCAGCATTATTCAACCATTTTGAAACACAAACTACTATTGATTTATCCGATGCCAATCTACAAAATATCCTTCCCCTTAAAAACCTCAATAATGTGAAAGAGGTAAACTTGAGGGGAAACAATCTAACCGATGAAGCTTTGGCCGCGGCCTTTAATTGAAACTCAAGAAGAAAGCAATAGAGCAATAGGGAGTAATGGGAGTGATTGGAGTAACCTAATATGATTAACTTAAACAACATAAAAAAAGCAGTCTTATTCTTATTTATTTTTTGTGCCCAGAGTACTGGGGCGTTCGCTATTAACCGCAGTTACATCGAAGTGTTAGATGTAAGCAATAACCCCAATCTAAAAAATCTTCCCCAGTTGGGAAATTTAAAAAGATTAGACATAAGCAATACCCAGATCACCTCACTAAATCCAGTCGCTAGTGTTCAAGATTTAACCGCATTGGGTAACACTAATCTTGACCAATCCACAATAAGCAAAGAAAAGGTTTGGGGAATTATTAGAATTGGTTCCTTTGACGACCCCATGGGACGAGATGATCGTGGTTTCAATTTTTGGAAAGAACATCGAAATGGCACTCTCTGTGATGATAGCGGACTCGACTATCAAGGAATGCCCTCCTGCAGCAGTGCCAGTGCTAGCATTATTCCTCCTACCGCCGCTACGGTCGCTCCAATTGCTGCCCCGACAGTCGCAGTCGCCCCCCCGGTTGTGATACCACCGCCACCTCTGTTACTACCCCCATTATTGTTTCCTCCGGCTCCACCGCTGGTTGTTCCTGTTGCGGTAGCTCCGCCGCCCGCCGCCGCCGCCCATCCGGTAGTAGTAGCTCCACATGAAATAATCGGAGGTGTAGATGTAACTCAACTTACTGAACAGTGTGGGGCGAATAGTACGGTGTGTAACGACAAAATTCGAGAACTAAAAAACCGCTTCAAAGTAGTCTTTGTGAGTTTCCATGATGATAACGACCGTGGCTTTGAAGAATGCGAAATAACGAGCATAAATGATGAGAATTGTCCTTTTTTCAGTTATGTGGAAGGCTTTCATCCAGGTGTCGCCCATAACGTTATAATCGGTGATTTAATGCGGGCCTATGCAATCATTTCCCAATTTGATCACAATTGGAAGGCCTTCACCATGGACGATCTGTTCACCGCTAACGGCATAAATACTGATCGCATAAACGCCAACTATAAATTCGTTGAAACAGCTGAAGCACCTAAACGAACCACTTTGCCCCTAATTCCCTACACTCAACTAATACAAGGGTTGAACCTTGGCGACAATAGGGCGGTTGGCAATCCGGCATTTGCTGAATTTTTTCACTGGTTGACTAGTGGACCAAGAATGGGAATCATAGCAACTAATTTGGTTTACTATGACGATGAAGGAGCTGTACCAATTCACCACCGAGATGCGCCCACGATCACAGAAGATTTGCATAAATACCTTATTATTGCAATGACTAATGGAACTGGAATACCCGCTACTGACGCATGGCGACAAGAAATGAGTTATAAATTGTTATGTGCTTGGAAAAAGTTCAAAGATTCTCCAAGTTTCGCAAGCAATGCCCCGGCCGACTACGCTGGGGCAATTAAAGATAGAATTGTCGCAGTGGCCAAAGAATTAACTCATGGAGGTAAGCATTGTCCTGATGCTAAAAGATCAGCTGCAGCAAATATTTTCAGATTTGAATGTTCCAACGAGCAAGATGCTTTACTAAACGGCGGCCTACCTTCCGGAATTGAGGGAGTGATAAGAAGAGTTGAAGTTAATTTGAAAGATTCTGCATTGAACACTGCTATCGAAGCTCATGTACGAAAGCAAACCAAGAGATATGATGACTGTATAACCGCACTGACCATTCCGCTAGCAGGTTTGCGCACACATCGTCTACCTCGGTTGCAACCTGGTAACAGGCTTAACGATTATTTTCAGGTGATACTAAACAATAGTGGCATGTGCCTCGGCGGCGAGTGGGGCCAAGCACCAGATGGAGAATACTGCATCAACAACGATCAATGCAAAGATAAGGATGATCTACATTTTATAGGGAGAGCCAATGTGGCCTATTCTGATGCAACACATTTTTCGATTGATTCGACCGTGGAGGACGGAGGACTGTTGCAAGGTGCTAGTAGGTTTATGAGCGATAAAGAAACCTGCAAAAATTTGTTATGGAACAAACATGCTAGTGATTATGGGCTCCAACATATAGACACCCCATTTTCGAACAACATGGTTAATTACTTTCCTCTTCCTGAGAACAATGTTCAGGCCCTTTATGATCCAGGAAAATTGGCAAGCGCATTAGACGATGCTAACGTCGACACAGGGAACTATATTACTATCAGATTAGAAATTTTTAAAAATTTAACTGATCTTTTGAAAGGACGTGATCTTCCTGCAGGTAATGGAAGGATAATAATTGGACGGATTATCACTGCATTATTACAACACTATAGATATATTGAACCCAGATGATTTGTACACTATGGTAACTGGACGCTACTACAGCTCCTCTCCATCTTGCTCCACCCACTTCCCTTTAACGTGGTTTTAAACCCCAGCGTATCATATAAATGCTTAGCAGGATCGTTGTCATCCAAAACATGCAGCGCTAACTTACACCCCGCAGGATTCCCTGGGCATATTATCGCAGTGTAGGTCCTATCACTATATTCAGGAATCACATATTTGAGCATCATTTTTCCTAACCCTTGTCCTCTGTAATTAGGGTTAGTACACACTTTGCCAATATATGATGTATATTTATCGAGTCTTTTATTAAAGCTATTAAATTTGTCTCCGCAGCGGGTAATTACAAAATTACCTACTACTGGCCCATTTCCATTTACATCAACTTTCTTCATTATTCCTAAAAATTTACCACGTAGATATGTCTCAAAAATATGTCTCTCGTTTTTTGATGTCAGCGCGGGAAAGCATAATTTGATGTTTGCAAAAAGTTCTTGAATTTCTATGGGTTTTAGATAATTCGCCAAATCACTATATTTTGTTGCGGTTAGTAATGGGTATAAAGAAAACACTGGACGATCATAAGAATGATTTGAGACAACATCGTTCACATTATTAGATGCATTATTAGATACATTTTCAAAACCAAAAGCTATGGGCAAAGCAAGGGTTACCGACAATAAAAATGAAACCAAACGATTGCATGACATAAAAACTCCTCGGATATTTAAGTTTAATTTTTAATTTTTAATTTTGAGTTGGGAATTCTATCAGAAAAAAGGCCCTTTGGATTTTTTTTCTTATTTTGTTTTGATTTCATCAAAAGATGTAATAGATTGTGACCGTCAATTTGAACATCAGTAAAAAAAGGGGCAAACCAAAATGAAAAATTTTTTGTGCTTATTATTTTCTACGACACTACTTACATGCGGAGCATGGGCAAATTTTTTGGAACTACCAGATGACAATCAGCAAATTGCAGAGGCAGCATTGACCTATGTGGGAAAAAGTTATCTCGCGCCTAACGAAACCAAACCAATAGATGCCACAGCAATTTTTAACAATTTGGCCCCAGGCCTTTATGTTAGCGTTGGTACAGAACGAGGATTTTTGGCAGCATCGGTATCGGAAATAACCCATCTTCTTTTGTTGGATGGCAATTTTCAGGTAGTGTACTTTAATCGTTTAAACATAGCACTACTCAAAATGTCTCATTCCCGCAAAGATTACTTGCGCTTAAGATTGCATCCGGCCGCCAGTTACTGGTACGATTCACAAAGACTATCCGTACTAACAGAGGCAGAACGATCACTAATCACTGATCCGCGGGCCATAAGATGGTGGCATAAATTCGTATCATCATCTGCTTGGTTCGATTTTCACGTATCCCCGGAGAAGCGCGACCCTCACTTCCAAAGTTTTGTAAAAATAAACTACCTATACTCTTACGAACAATATACAAAAATAAAGCAGTTGGCGGATGATGGTAGAATCGAGGCCCAACTGCTAGATTATAACGATAACAAAGCACGCCGCATTATAGTCAGTGCCATAGAAGAAAGTGGTCTACGACTGAGCGCTTTAGATATCAGCAACGCCTGGAGAAGAAAATATATGGGGCATAAACTTGATAAGATTTTGGAAGATTTTTACACTCTTCCTGGACCAGAAATTGCCACCGGTAAAAACACCGTATTGATTACCACCAAGTCAGTACCCGAGATAAATGACTCCTGTATTTCAGGAACGGCCTGGAACTATCGGACCGATGACCTATGTGCAATTAATACCATGATTGGGGTCACAACATTTGTAGAATCTTTGTTCCCAGAAGAAGACAAAAAAGACTAAAAAAATAATCTAAAAATAATCTAAAAATAATCTAACATATATCAAAAAATAGTTCCCTCATAAAAATCTGCTATTTTCGATGACAAATTAGGTTATTTATTTTATGATTCTGGGATGATAAATTTGTCATATAAAAATTCGATAATCAAAGGATCAGTCAAAGCATTAATCTTCGCAGTGGCCTCTTTTCTGATTACTTATTACAACTTCGGCCCAGTCTGGAACAGCGGATGGTGGGTTATTGATGATCACGAGATAGTTAACTATCTCGGAAGCGATCAGAAAATTAATATAAATGAAATTATTCCACAAATGCTTACCAAAACTGAGGTTGGTAGACCGTTTGAAAGCACTCGTTATCGCCCAAGTTACTATCTGTTGAGGATAATCGAAACCTACTTTTTTACCACACATCCACAATACTATTTACGACTAAGATTGTTCATTTCTTTTGCTTTCTTCTTCACATTGATGACAATCATCTATTTTTCACTAACAAAATTAACTGAATATTACCCACCTCCCTCCAATCGTGTTGATCAAAAAATACAACGATGGTTTTTAATGTTAATTGCAATTATTAGTGCTACATCGATATCCGTTGAAGGATACTGGCCGGATATTCTTGCGCGTAATGGTTCTGGAGAAATCTACTGCGTAGTTGGCCTTTGTCTATACGTAATTTCTTACTACTTTCTATGGATAAAAGATGCCAGTAAGAACAATCTTTTATTGGCAATGTTGACACTTGTTAACACTACCGGATTGGTTATATCTTGTGGCAGTAAGGAAAATTTTCTTCTTCTTCTCATTCCATCGTTTATCCTGCTGTATAGACTATATGCTCGTAAATATCCGCGATTTAATATAATCTTCACCAGTATTGGAATCTTGTACGCACTATTTATTGGTTTTGCGGTGGTTATTGCACTCAATCATACAGGTGTTGATATTTATGGAAGAAGTGTTCATCTTCATGATCGTTTTTCTGTGCTACTCAAATGGTTGTTACATTTTAAACCCATCCATCTAAATTTATTGCTGACTCTATTTTTGGGGTCCATCCATTACTTTTCTACAAAAAAATTCACCCGATTCACAAAAATTTGTATTTTGGTACAGTTTTGTAACATCCTATTCTTTTTTACTCAGGTTGTATTTTACAATGGCCTTTTTCCATTGAATTATCGTTATGATTTTCCTGGAAAACTCACTTACGCAATTGGATGGTGGATAAACCTAGCACAGCTTTACTATCACTTGGTCTACTTCAAAAAAGGGCAGTTAATTACGTATGTATTGTTTCCGGTAATTATTTTAATTCTGTTGATAACTGGACTGCCAAAAATAAAAGATAATAACAATACATCTAAATTCTGCTTGAAAAATTCTCAATTATTTACTTCATCCATCGATAATTTAGTCCACGTAGCAAAAATTAACAGCACGTTACCAATAATTATTCTTGAAGAAACACCAAGACCGGAAATCATCGGTTCTACCCAAAAATTTCTTAGTTTTTACGGAATCAATAATCTAGTAAACGTAATTAGCTATCCATTAACGAAACATGACATTGATAAACATTCGTTATACGCAGGAAACTGCATGCTCCTTTACTATCATGATAACAATTCCATCGGCACCGGCGTAGATACAGTGGAAACCGTAGATCCATTAAAATGTAGAATTAAAATTGCATTTCATCTTTAGTAGAGGAATTTAGAATGGAAAAGATGCCTATTTTGGGGATAGTTGTTCCGGCATTCAATGAAGAAGTGGTCATTAATACCAGTGCCAAAAGACTATTTGAAAAAATGCAACAAATGATGGCCGCTCAGATAATCAGTGAACAAAGTTTTATTCTTTTTATTGATGATGGCAGTAGCGATAATACCTGGAAATATATCCAACACCTTTGCAACAAATCGCAAGATAAACCGCAAGATAAAATACTTGCCAATTTTTTTAAAGGAATTAAATTGTCAAAAAATTTTGGTCATCAAAACGCACTCCTCAGCGGTTTGCACTATCTTACAGACAAAGTTGATGTGGTAATTTCTATAGATGTGGATCTACAGCAAGATATTGGAGCAATGGATGAATTCATCCAACAATATCAGCTAGGATGTGACATAGTTTATGGGGTCAGGCACCATCGCGAAAGTGATTCCTCTTTTAAAAAGTTTACCGCCCTATCATTTTATACCCTTATGAAGTGGTGTGGAATTAACGTAATAAAAAATCATGCAGATTATAGATTGCTTAGCAACAAAGTTTTGAGAACATTAAAAAATTTCAAGGAACATAACCTTTTTCTAAGAGGACTATTGGCAAATATTGGATTTAAACACTCTACAGTCTATCATCATGTTTATAAACGTGAATTAGGAAGCAGTAAATATTCCCTTAAAAAAATGCTAGCATTAGCAATTGATGGCATTACCTCTTTTACTGTTGCCCCAGTTCGCTTTATCACTATGGTAGGAGGACTGATATTTGTTTTTAGTTTTTTTATGATCGGTTATATCTTGCTGATGACCTTTAATGGGCATGTGGTTCCCGGTTGGGCATCAACAGTTATCCCCATTTATTTCATTGGGGGAATTCAATTAATTTCCTTAGGAGTAGTTGGTGAATATATCGGGAAAATATATATGGAAACCAAGGCAAGACCAGCATACATAATAGAAGAGATTTCTTGATCAAATAATCAGATAATCAGATAAGCGGATAATTTTGGGCATGCTTCTTGATTTACCTCCATTTCACCTACTTCAACAATACACAATTAATATTAAATAGTTAGTCGAGCTTGAGGCGACATAAGCATCACAATTTTTCACTAATGAAAAAAATCCATAAAGGTTTTCCCAAGAATGAGTTATCCTCGCCGGCGTATCCTCGCCCGCGTATCCTCGCGCGGCGTGTATAGTGACAACGGTGTTAGGAAAATATAAAAATCAACAAAGCAGGAGTTTTTAAAATGAAAAAAAGAAGAACTACATTTCTTCTAACCTTAAGCTACCCATTATCTTTAGCATGTCTGATCTCTGCGACTTTTTCTATTGGAGTCGGAGCAACAGATATCGATTGTATTGAAAAGTATGCTAAGGCGATCGAGTCTAAGTCCGCGTCTTCCGGTAGAGCAACACTAGATTCAGTTATAGATATGAAACGCGTTCGCGCTTTAATTCGAGAGTCGTATAAGATGATCCCCACCATCAGTAACGAAGAGGCAGTCTCCGCTAGCGAGGCCGGTGATGATAGCGCAGGTGCCAGTAGCGGCGCCGCAGAGGGTGAGCGGAGTACCCATCAAACAAAAAAAGATAGAGAGCGTGAGGAATCGCAGCGAATACTGGCAATCATCGCGCGTGATGCCCATCAGGATGTGACGGAAGTGGCCCAAGTTTTACGTGATGCCACCCAGTATGCTGGAAATATTTTGTGTACTGCAGAAAAGTTACCTACTCTAAAAGAAATTGCTGCAAATATTCAAAACGGATATTACCAACATGAAATAGAACAGGACCAAGATTATCAGATAGTCAAGGGTTGGCGCGATGAGTTTAGATCTTATAATGGGAAATTTTTAATGGGCATAGAAATAGAAGTAGAGCCGCGAGGATTGGTGAATGCCGCCGCCTTAAAATGGGTAGACTTTAATAAGATTTATCGGGAGTGGAGGAAGTTTGACGCTACTAAAATTTCACCTCCAAGTGATCCGCTGAAGCGAGCACAAGAATTGGTCGCATTCGCAAAATTGCTACATGACGGCAATGCCATAAGAGGTATGAAAACTATTCCCTTTATCACCATAAATCAACCACTCTTTTTACAAAATATGAACATGTTTTGGGATGACGGTGCGATTGAATTTAATCATCAAACACCTTACCAAAATGCTGCCGATATGCTAGAAAGTGTATATCGTATTGCAAAAGCAACTAGGTTTGAGCAAGAGGTTTTTGCGCCTACATTTCAATACGGAAAAACAATTTCTAGAACTAACTATCACCTTAGCTCACAGATAGATAAAAAAATCCCCGAAAACCATCCAGAAGAATTCTCAATGCCTATCAATGCTAGAAAACAAGATATTAGGGCAGTTAGCTATGAATTAAATAAATTACTGGCATTGAAAATGGTTGCTCGCGGTTATGATTCTCCATTCGACATGAATTACAAACACGACATCTCTCGCTACCGTGCTGGTTATCAAAATCTGAAGGGGATAACAAGAATTTCTCCTCGTAAAGAATTCAACCGAGTAGAAATTCGTCGACATTACGTAGGATTAGTTCAAGAGCTAAAGGATTATATGAACTACTACTTGATGGATGAGAATGCGGCCATTGCGCTTGTCCAAGAAGAAATCAGACATTATTTGGCAGACGTAAACATCCTCGAACATATCTTCGAACGCGAACCTCTTAATTTGATCAATTATCGTCATCTGCTTCCTCCAGCAGTGATGCAAGAGTACATCGACAGAATGCCACAGTCCGATAAGGAGTTTGCAGTAAGACTCCTGGAAATCGATCAAAGTCGCGAACTTAAACAGGTAGCAGAGATACTTGCCTCTACTCCTATCATTAACCAAAATCCTTGGTACACCAATGACCCCATAAAGGTTTGTGATCCAGTAGATGCTATAGTTGAACGCTACGGAAAAAAATATGTGCAAGGATATCATATTCGTAGAATCAACCCGGAAAATTTTACTAGCGAATGTTTTATGCCTTCTTTTGACCGTTTAAGAGAGGTCGTATTAAGAACTAACTCTCAGGGTGTGGCCATCCAACATACTCCGTCTGATAGTCGTTACATTGCTCCATAATTGCCGACCAAGGATGGCAAAATCTAATACCGACCTTATGTTATTTTTTCCCACTGTGTAAAAAAAGTGACTGTATTTTTATCCAGATTTCATCTATTCATTAATTCCTTATTCATTACTCATTACGATCGCGTATAATCCGGCCTGACAAATACAACTAGGCCAAAAAAACGATGACAACCAAATGGGAATTTTTAATGAAGAAAAAAACGGGCACAGATAAAACCATCAATAGATCATTAGACCAGCAGTTGCTTCAGGTTATCCTAATATTAATATTGACGGTTGCACCAATAAATTCCATAGCATACGAGCACAAACCCAATCAACAATCTAGTGTTAGTGTGTTGCAAAACTGGATAACGCAAAAAAAGCAACACTCGTTGGTATCTAGCTACAAAAGCTTCATTTTATCTGAGATAAATAAAAACGCCATCATAACATCAACCACAAATAACACACCTTATTTAATTCCAACTGATAAAAAATCTCTGCATCAGATAAGCAAGCAAACACTAGATATATTTCAACAACTAACTGAAAAAGATCTATTCTCCTCTTCCGTAGGAAAAGAATTACTTGCCTATTATCTAGCAAAAAATCCAGGTAAATATTCGCTTTCCACAGCAAAAAAGCTTCAACAATTACCGACCTTAAAATTTTCACAGGTTTCACAGGTCTTACCCTCTGAAAGCAAAAATGAGTCTCTCCTCTTGGAAATCGCTAAAATCATCCTCCCACGAACAGAATTAGTGGTTTTTTCGGATATCAATATTTCCAACAAGGCCTTCGCATTATATGAAATAATAGCTGGTGTTACCAACCCAAAACACAATAATATTTCCATCCAGCAGCTAGAAAATTTAATAATTTTCATAGAAACAGAAAAACATAATATTTTAAACATATTAAATAAAATCGGCAAAAAATCTTTGTACATGAATACAGAAAATTTCGGAACTCCCATCCCCATACAAATATATTCTGATGGCACCATTTATTTACATCTGCAAAATGAAATAGCACGCGGAGGATTTAAAAAAGTATTATTAAGCATTGATTATTTAAAAATGGAAAAAGTGGCCAATTTGATCGCACTAGGCACTATCGCTAATCAAACACCAATTACCAACATAGAAAAGGAATTGACCATCATCAATATTCTGCGACAACATAACACTCCAGGAATTGTGGAAATCAAGCACTATGATTACTATCGAGGGAAACACGATGGGGAAAAATATCTGGCCGTTCAAGAAGAACTGTATGATTCTGACTTACAGGGTTTCATCAATAAAAACCTAGCTCTCAATGAATGTAAACGTATTAAAATTGCGAAACAACTGACACGTTCACTGATAAAAATCCACCAACGGGGTATACTCCATCAAGACATTAAGCCCTCAAATATCTTAATCAAAAAGGGCATAGAAGAAAGTCAAAATCAAAACCAAGACACTGAGGATTCATCACCAGTGGTGGCATTTACAGATTTCGGTAGCGCCAGTACTATTAATTTTCCTCAAACGCCAACACTGGCAAATAAATTTAACTCAGGTATGAATGGCGTAGTGGGAACGCCCGGTTATATACCTCCTGAACAGATCTTCAAAAATGCTAACAAACCAAGTACAGACTTGCAAAAGGGAGATATCTATTCATTAGGAATCACCTTTCATCAATTGATAAACAAAAAATTCCCACCTATCTTTTATCACGGAAGAAAATGGTACAAAAATTTTTCATTTGGAAAACACAACATAAAGCATGATTTTCAGACATACCTAAAAATGAAAAATCGCCAACGAAAACAGAGAAAAATTATTAGTGGTGTCGATCCGAAAGCAATGGGAATGCTGCAGACTATTTTGAATCAGATGATCTCATTAAGAGTTGAATCGCGGCCAGAACTTTCCAACGTACTAAAAACGCTAGAATCATTAGAATCATTGAACTGTCCTTAATAAAAATGAGTTGTGATCAAAATAATAGCGTTTCTCCAGAGGTAAAAACTTTTCGCTTCGTACCCTCAATTCTACATGAATCTCTGGTTGTAAATGCAGTATCGTCTTTAATACAAACTGGTTACTCTTAATCTTTTTGGCCATTCTCGCCACCAACAAACTTCTTTGACTATCATCTATATCTAAAGAATTCATCTTTAATAAATCTGTCGCTATTTCTCTAAGGATACTCTGAGATGCCGACAAATGAGAATCCATGCATGTCCTGATGGCCAAAGGATTATCTCCAGCATTTTCGCATAATCCTTGGGGATCATGTTGTAACTGAAAATAGTTATGAATAATTCCATCTGACACCGCAATAAAACCTGCCCCTGGAGTAACACCATCATCCATTACCATCCTTACCAAAGAATCCAACGATTTGTTGCCTATAGTAATTTTGAATTCTATTTCCACAAATCCAAGCTTGGGAATAAGCGGAACCATTAAACGAAGTTCGTTCCCCATTCCCGTTTTTCTGATTAGTTTGTCCATTGACCTTTCAATATCCCAAGGATTCGCGTTGTCATCCGAATATAACCATAATATTTCAGCATGATTTCCCCGTTTAGGTACATCATCGGCCAATGCATTGTTTTTTGTAGAGATATAACTTGCACCGTAGGTAGTATCAATAAAATCAGTATGCTGAAATCGGTGATACTTCCAATTTTCTTTATTGAAAGGATTCCTTATGGATACAAAAGTATTCTTGTGCTTGTGAATGGCCATTTTAACCTCTGTCTGTCTGCCGTCCTCATGATTCAATGTTTGTGCATAAACCTCTTCATTAGAGTCCGCAATATCCTTACTTACCAATAACGGTAAACCACAGTGACATCCAGTTGAGGTTATATTTTTTGTAATTTTATCACTAAGCATGTATCGAACTGGCGGATCCAATAGCTCAGCAGCAGCTGACTCAGGTATAGCGGCACCTAACGGTGGCAATAACAATTTATCCACGGATCTCTGGGCAGTTTCAAGATTATTCTCTTTCAACATATCTTCTAACGCCTGCCGCGCTTGGTCATAACGAAGATCAAAAAGAAAAACGTGGTCTTTATCAAAAATCTTTTTATATTCTGCATTCATATTTGCTACAAAAGCTACACCGGCCCTGGCCTTTATTGCGACAATTTTAGTATTAGATAAACGCACCTCTACTTTATACTCGTCGACCTTTTTGACCATATGTTCCCACTCACCATTAAAATTAAATGAACCACCAACGGAAATTCCCACGGCATGTGCTCCAACAAACAACCTAACCCCAGCGGTGGTAGCGTATTGGATACTATCGCCAACTTGCCATCTATCAATTTCATCAGCACTTTGCGGAACGGAGGCCAATGGCAACGATTTGGCATCTTGATAATTTTGAACGAGCCGATGGACAATCGATCTTTTTTCCACATGTGGCAAAATGCCACCACTTACCCCCGCACAAGGAACTCCCCCCATTATTGATGGGCATGCACTTGCAACACACCCCAATCCCAAGTCCAGCATGTCATGATCAATTACCAGCCGTGGAGTATTAGAGTCTCCTTCGACTAAAACATAAGTGTCTTTTATAGGGATATCATTTACTTCTGCCACTTCAGGCAATCCATTATTATCTTTTCTCTCATCCAATTGCCAATCTCCCCCTTCTTGCTGTGCGATTTGAGGTACTTGTTCCTGCACTTGCTGCTGATCTGCATTGCTGGCCCTTCGATGATAATCATAATGTCCCTGGCAGATAATTTTTCTCCCTTGATCATAACGCAAATACGGAAAAGGAAAAAATTTGATCTCAAAATCATCAACGCTGGTAAATGCTTCAGTGGTTATAGTAGTATCTCCCGCAAAAACATTGACATCGCCCACATTAAATATTGCTGAGCTCAGTATCGGACCCAGCGTTAAGGAATAAATAACCAGACCAGTCATACTGGTTTGCAAAAAATTAAATTTACCAGAATTCACTAATTTTTTCATAACTACAACCCCTTATTATTAAATACTGCATTTTTGTAACCATCTAGCACGAAAAGGCCCTTGCTCATTTTACTCGTATTGCCATTAATTATTCAGCTCGTTGATAATTTGTAAATTGCGTAGTAATTCCATTCTGTGCTGGATATTCATAAATTGGATGTCTTTTTTCTGTTTGTCCTATACTGTGTCCCCAAACTGAATCATACTCTCGCTCATCCTCACCAATAGCGGATATGGAATCCAAATATTCACGAATAGATTTAGACTCTATAATTACAATTTTATCCATATGCTCAATGATGGGACTATGTTTTCTAGTAACATCGTGGTCAAATTCCAATATTCTTCTACCATCGTTAGTGATGCCTATCACTCGAAACGAAAGGCTTTTCCCTACTCCTGGCAAGTTCAAAACGTTGCGATCGAATGACAAAAACGGAGCATCAATCATTCGTCGAAGGGTATCGATTTCCTGCACCAATGTCTCGGCCTTTGTAGGAAAGGTACGTGTCTCCTCTAGAAACTCTGCAGGCACCGCGCCCAGAACCTTCTCCTCTAAACTTTCTTGCACTGATCGAGCACCTGGAACAAAATGAGTATAATTTTCCATTCCGCCTTTCGTAGTAAACGTGTAATAAGTAATAACTCCAATATCACCTAAAACCTGTCTCAATTTGGCAGAATGCCCTCGTCTAGATGCTGCGTTAGTAAAAACCAACTGATTAGTAACAATCCATCCGGCAGAAAGTAGTCTTGCAACTGCCTTTTTTGCTTCAGGAGTAACTTCATATGGTGTCTCAAAATGGGTTTGCACCACAAATTGCTCCATCCCCAACCTGCTGGCCCGGTCTTTGAAATTTTTCAATATCCTCACCAAATTATTAGTGATTCGTTGAGGAACATACACCGGTAGCCTGGTTCCTAACCGAACTCGGCGCATCTCCGCAAATTTCTCCCCATCCTTCCGTTGCAAATTATCCTCTTTTTTCTGTTCTGCCATTTGCAAAATTGCATCAAATATTTCCGCTAATGCAGCATCGCTGCTCATTAAAGCATCACCACCAGTGACAAGAATGTCCCGTAATTGTGAATCATTACGAAAGTACTCCATCGACTTGTGTAGCTGCTCACTCCAACTACTGTTATTACCATAGTCAAAATCCAATTTTCCATTTTGAAAGCCATACATGCGCTGACAATAGCTACAAAGTCCTCCACAAGTTCTACCAGTAGTTCTAGGAATAATAATTGCTACTTCTGGATATCGTCGATGCAGCATATCAGGATCCTCATCGTCTAAAAGTAACCAACCGGCAGCATTGGGTTTTCCTCGCACAATTTTGTCTTCTTTTTCCCAAGAACGAATACGCTGAGGATCAAATTCATTTCTACTGAAATTTTCAACCAGTGAACGACTATACAAAACACTATCTCTAATTGCCTGATCTGCACGTCTTCTTCCATCAGGAGTAGTCGGATCTAAAAGAGAAATCGTATACGGATTTATAAAAGTCGGAATTTGCTTTGCTTGGGCGTCCATTAAAACATCCATAGTCTCTGGAGATAGAGAATTATCCAGCATTTCATTTAGCTCCTGAGGGTCTCTTACAACATTTTTAATAATAAAATTAAATGCCTTATCGTCGTCGTTCCATTCAGTAAGCACTGTCTCAAAATCCACGCCTCGCCTTTCTGCTATCCTGTGAAGTATACGATCTACATTTCGTTCTCTGGCCGCAACAACCTCTGGTTCTAATCCAGAAGAGTATCTATCCATCCAGGACAAAACCATATCTCTACTAGGAGAAACCCTTTGTTCTTGCCCGTTAAATTGTCTCAGAAGGTGTAGCATGTCTTCAAAAAAATACTCATTGGCCACACTAACACCATTGATAATTGCCCTCTTCAATACTACGAACGGTTTAATCATCAAGGGACGATCATTAAAATTAAAATCGTGATATACCCTTCCGCTGTTATTGATATAATCAAGAATACGAATGGCAGCTATTTCGTTCCAGGACAACCTTTTGTAGGCATCAGTACCAAAGATTTTTTTCTGATAAAAGTCTTGCGCATGGGACCCCAACTTATCACTAGCAAGGTTCGTTAACCGTTGATTAAATTCGACTTCGTTATTACTATTTCTAATTAGATCCATTAACCAATCATTTTCAGCAATAATCTGTTGCAAAACTATCCTGGCCCTATCAGACAAAACCTTGCTTACGTTGCTTATGTCACTTACGTCGCTTGCGTTGTATCTGACAAGATCTTCAATATCCAAAAGACCATTCTCTTCTCTTGCGGCATTTGCACTGGCCTCAACAAATCGAACATTAAGTGTAAAGAATAAATTAAATAATAGAAGTAAACCAATCAACAATCTCAGTCGTAAAAAAAAATCTTTCATCACAACCCCACTAAATTAAATCAATATTATTAAAACAAATCATTGCTCTGCTAATCATCGAAATCCGCAGCAAGATCGGGGATTCTAAGCGAGTATTGACAAATTCTTCATGAAATTTGGTATTCAAGGATAAAAAAATTATAAAAAAAATGAGTATCAAAAATATCCAATACTTACGTCAGCCATTACTTCAACGATAATCTTCTTTGAACCAATTTTTTTTAATTTCGTGATTCAGACAATAATTTTACTCACGAATTTTTTTGGCAAGTTGTGACAAGTTGTGTCAAGTTGTGACAAGTTGACAAGGTTGGAAGGCGATTTAGGGTTTACTAAACAAAAGGATTTCACTCGCTTATAGAATGAAATCAAAAATTTTTATTCATTTCTAGCGAGTCCTTAATCTATAATCCCCAATCTCTAGTATGGACTATTTTTTATTTAAATATTCTAAGAGGAAATTGATGCGTATGAAATCTACTCTAAGTACCCTTTCTCTGATTTGTCTTATTTTTTTATCTGCATGTGATGCTAAAAAAGGTGGTGATGATAGTGGCAGTGGTGGGATTGTTAGTGCTCCAAAAGGAATTGCTATCGATGATGCTGGTGACATGGGCGAAAAAATTTCAATAGGCAATGTTATTGGTAGTAAAAGCAACAGCGGTGGTGGAGCATCCGGCCCTGGTCCCAGCTCTTACCCTGATAAAGTAGGTTTTTTGGCCGAGTACAGCGACGCCGTCGCGGCGGGCACCGGTGATAAGACGGATACTATTGCCGCTTTGCACGCTGCTACGAAGGGGACCGTTCCTCCGGCCAATGGAGGAGAAGCGCTCTACACCTATTTGACAACACACACAGACCTAGATTTGAGCGGGCAAACCGTAAAAGATCTCTCAATTTTAAAACACATAAACAATATAGAATCTATCACCCTTGATAACCTCGGGAATGGAGTTTTAGAAACATCTTTTAGCAATTAAGCAATCAACATCATTAGTGGAGAACCAAAAAATGAGTCGCAATATTGGATCTATTAGAATATGTATCAAAAATTTTTCTAGGTTGTTATGCATTTCGTTTTTTATATTGATCACGTCTAGCGGTGTAGTCTATGGAATAGATAGGAACAAGTTAAAGAAGATAGTCATAAACCAAAACGTTGGTCCAGTAACGCTACCTGTTATGGAAAGTCTTTCTGTTCTTGAATTAGGAGAAGATGCAAAAGAAATTACAATAAGTAATATAGGACACATTGATGAATTGATAGTTCCGTCGTTGAAAACAGGAAAAATCAAAGTGGACCAAAGGGAGACTGATAAATACGAAGACGTGCTGAAAAGCAAAATCGGTACAATCAAATCCAGCACATATTATTCTCCAGTACTCGACCACGGTGTGAGGGCCTGGGTAGACTTCATCGGTTTCGATTTTTGGGGAAGGTACCAAGGAGATCCTACAATTACCGTTGATACAAATGGCCGTGACGTTAATGGATTTGGAGAAGATCATAAATTTAAGGAATGTAACATCAATTTTGTATATTTATCAAATGGGGTCAATAGTGATACGATGCTGGCCATAAATACAGAAAAGATTCAATTTCCCCTTTTGGTCATATCTGATAACAAATATCAATATTTAGAGAAAAGTGATGCTGCCATAGTCGAGATCACAAAGGACATCGATAAGCTACCGATGTTAAGAGAAAAGATGAGAGCTAATCCAACAAAGGTTGGTATTTCAAATAGAGATATGAGAATTGTCTGCGCGGTAATCAAATCTAATATTGGTAACGTTAATGCCAACTTGCCAATGTTTAGTGATGGTAATAGTTATTACGATCTGAATGGACGCGACTACAAGGGGAGACAGAAGGCCCCTACTGTGGCCTATAAGCTGATGGAAGTACCAAGTAATGAAAGCGGAAGTAAAAAATTTAGAATCCGGGGACTTAGTTTGATCTACGTACAGTCGATCACTATTGCCGACAAAACATATGAAGTATATTCTTCTGCGGGTAAGGTCTTTTTTTCGATTAATAATGGCCACGAAGATATTCTTTGTCCACGACCAGACAATACGAATATTGACATTGTTTTGACTAATGATACTGGAGAAAAAATTGCAGGCAAACCAGGGATTGTTTGTTTGCCAAAACCTAACGAAATAGAACCCAATTTTAAGTACGCGAAGATCTCACAATTGCCACTGGATGAGAATGGCAACGTTATAGAAAAAGATAATGTCTGGGTTCCGAATGAGGAGACACTAAAGGTGAATGCCTTAACACTCCCTAAAAAAGGTCTTTTTAATCTTTTTAATGATAAATATGTAATCAACGGAAACTACCTCAGCATTGATCCTTTTGCGCATTTTTCTGATACTGATGGTCCAATTTTTTTCGGTAAGTTTTTTAGTCGCGTTTTTGGGGAATATAGAAAACAATTTATTGAGGATCACAAAAAATTGTTGTTTTCTGCAGAAAATGCCACTCTCCCACAGTACTCAACGATTGTTGAAAACACCATGAATATGATCAAAACGACCGCACTTTACAAACTTGGACTTAAAGGTCTTGGGGTAGCGGAGAATCTGGATCCAAAATTTAGTCTTGCTAAAGCTACTTTTGGTTGGATTGACGAATTAGGAATAGGTGCGATTCTCGACAGATTTATTAACGGGGGGACGATAACTTCATACGAAAAGTTGCAAAAGAGCGTTGATTATAAATCATCACCAGGTAATGATTTTAAAAGAGGGGAGAGAATCTTTGGTTGTCAATTGACTTTGAAGAAGGGGAACAGAGAGACCGTAGAGGCAGATGCAGATACAGATACAGACGACGAAGAATATCCTCTCTTAGTAAAAGAAGGCCACAAGAAAGAATCAAAATTGTTCTACAAATACCACCCTGATGATAAAGATTTCATTGAGATTCAAAAAAATGATGAACATGATAATCTTTTCAATTTGGATGTAATTCGAGCAATCTTTAACAGGAACGCTCGCAACGAAGCAACAGATGAAGATAGAATTTATCTCTGTAATGTAATCGCATCACGCGGAGCTGTCATTGATACCACTAAAACTAAAGCTAAAATTAAAGCAAAAACTAAAGATGGCGTACTACTAATTCCATCAGTGAGGAGAGATACGCCAATGGCCATCTTATTCAAACTTGAGCCTCAACTGCAACTGCTGCCGCAACTACAAGAAGGAGAAGGGTATTTACTACCCGTGCGTTATGGCGATAGTACACATAATGTGAAATTTAAACCTTACGATGTTGAATTAATGCTTGAACTTTTGGCCAAAGAGGAGGAACTGGAAAGTGCCAATCTACTAGCACGTCTGAAGTTTGAGAAAGCAGATGAAGAAGCAAAAAATACCGGTGTGGGTAGTGATTTTCTTACATCTTATAACCAATCCTTCGACAGTGAAGGTAATTTTAACGGAACAAAGAGTGATTTTTTCGAAGCGGATGCTTCTCGTCAGCTCAGGTTTAAGTTAACGACTAAAGCTTGGCTTCATCTTTTAGTTAAATACGGATATATTATAAAAAAGTAATAAAAGAAATTACCAGAAAGGTTCCGCGTTGTTTACGCTGTTTACGCTATTTATAAGTACGCGATTTTTTAGTCTTCAATTCCATATTTAATACCAAGTTGCTGACATTCCTCATGAAGGTACTCCCAATAAAAAAACCTTGAGTTTAAAAGAAATTTTATGATCGCATCGACCCCTCACCCCCCTACGTCATAACATCCTCAGAACGCGTCTTTATAGTTTGAGCTGAGCTCGATACTTTTTACAAATTGAGAACAAAAGGGCATCAAAAATATCTTTCGTATCTTTTTCATTTTTGACCATGTCTTCCCTCGTGTACATAAGCAAAGTACAGGCCGTTTTAGCAATAATTTTAACAGGAGATGGTTTATTATCAAAAAATGAAACTTCTCCAATAAAATCGCCAGGTTTTAACATGTCCACTTCAACAAGTGAAGGAATATTTTTGACAGATGTAAAGATATCTACAAAACCATCTTTTATAATAAAAAAATAGTTATTCCTTTCGCCGATCTCAAAAATAACATCACCTTTTTTAATTTCAACCTTCTTCATTTTGCGAACTCCCGAAAACTGCTTTGTATCTTTTAACTATATTTTCTGTCACATAAATATCTCTATATTTAATGAGTAGCTTTTCAAAAGCAGATGGGTCAAGTGGTTTTTTGAAAAATCCATCTGCGCAACCGTTGTTTATAAGGTCAGCGGGAACAGCTTCATCGGTAAAACCAGTTAACATAATCTTTATCGATAATGGTAATATTTCCTTGGCCTGTTTTAAGAATTCGTTACCATTCATATTAGGCATCCTTTGATCAGAGACAATAATCCATGGCCTTATTTTAGATAAATCCTCGAGACATTTCCCAGGATCTTGGTAAAAATGCAATTTGAACCCGTTAAACTCATAGTCGATGAGGGTGTCTATAATATCTTTTTCATCATCTAAAAAAAACACATCGATAAATTCTTCGCTCATACTTTAATCGCCTTAGGTAATGTTATTGTAAAAATAGCTCCACCACTTTTCGAATTCTCAGCCCTAATTTCTCCACGATGTTTTTTAATTATGTTCAAAGACCAATATAGACCCAGGCCAGTACCACTTCCTACTTTTTTAGTAGTGAAAAAAGGTATAAACATCTTATCCATAATATCTGCTGGAATTCCACTTCCAGAATCTTGTATACTAATTTGAATTTTTTCATTTTGATCCTGTGCTGTTATATAAATGGTACCGGTATCTGGAGTAGCATCATAAGCATTTTTAATAATGTTAAAAAAAAGCTGATGTAATTCTATCCTATTAGCAAACAATTGCAGCTTATCGTTTATATTAACTATCCTATTTAGTTTTCTTTTTGTTGCCTGTTCAACCAATGTTACCGAGCTTTTTATTAAATCATGGACATTAATATC
>JADGBS010000004.1:0-2354 GCA_015231325.1 Oligoflexia bacterium
TTGGAGTATATCCAGAAGGAATTAGTTGGCGAAGGCAAACCGATCCAGGATCCGATTTGCGTCTCTCCAGATAGTGGCGGCGTAGAGCGAGTACGTCATTATGCTAAAAAGTTGGGGTGCGATCTGGCGATGATCGATAAGCGCCGAGTTGCACACAATGTCGCTAAGGCCGGACACGTAGTCGGGCACGTCAAAAATAAGGACGTCATGATTGTCGATGACATTATCGACACTGCCGGGACTTTGGTGGAAGCGATCAAAACTTTGAAAGAACACGGTGCACGCAAAATTTTCGCCTGCGCCACCCACCCTATCTTTTCGCCACCGGCATGCGAGCGAATTAGCAACTGCAAAGAACTGGACGGAGTGATCGTCGCTGATACCATCCCATTGTCGAAGGAGTGGCAGAGCGTCGGAAAAGTTAAGGTGTTGTCTGTTGCTGAAATTTTAGGACGGGCGATTCACTATACATTTAATAATGATTCGGTGAGTTCATTGTTTGTTTAGTTTTGCCATCGCCATACCAAGTATTGGGTACCAAGCTTTGTTGTTGACAAAACTCCGAAAAAGGCAGAAGATTTCGGAGTATGTTCCATCGAATAGCTAACCCTTTAATATCTCAAAGCTTTTTTCTCTTCGGTGCCAGAGGCACCGGAAAATCTACGTTTTTGAAGCAACAGTTTCCGCTAGGAGGCGATGCATACGTCATCGATCTTTTGGATTCTGAACAGGAGGACCTATACGCTCGAAATCCTAAACATCTGGCCAATAAGCTTGCGTCAATGAAGGTTCCTCCTGAATGGGTTTTTATAGATGAAGTGCAACGAATCCCGCGATTGCTCGACTTAGTCCATAAGTTGATCGAAGAAAAAAATCAAAAATTTATTCTTTCCGGTTCTAGTGCCCGTAAACTGAAACGGGGTGGTGCTAATCTTTTGGCAGGAAGGGCCTTTGTTAATTACCTCTTCCCCATGACAGAACAAGAACTTGGTGAGGCCTTTGATCTTGATTTTGTTTTAAGGTGGGGGTCGCTACCCAAGATTTTTTCTTTCAAAGACGACCAAGAGCGTAAAGCATATCTGCGGGCATATGCACTTACGTACATAAAAGAAGAAATTCAGATGGAACAAATTGTGCGTCAATTAGATCCATTCCGATCTTTCCTTGATGTGGCAGCGCAAATCAATGGTCGAATTATCAATTGTTCCAATATTGCAAATGATGTCGGTGTTGATTCTAAAACGGTTTCCAATTATTACCAAATTCTGGAAGAGACTTGGATTGGTTTTTACCTCCCTCACTTTCATCTTTCAGTGCGCAAAAGTCAAAAAATTCATCCAAAATTTTATTTTTTCGATTTAGGTGTTTGCAGTACTCTTGCGGGAAGCATTGATTCAAAACCTACACCATCAACTTCTTCTTATGGACAATTATTCGAACAATTTTTTATCTGTGAAATTTTTCGTCTGAATCAATATACTCAGAAAGATTATCGACTCTCTTTCTATGCTACAAAGAACGGAGCCGAAATTGATCTTATCCTCTCAAAAGGAAGAAAGCACATATTGGTAAAGATCAAATCATCGTCGAAAATTGACGAGGGCGAAGTTAATAAGCTTGCGAGGATCGCCGCCGAATTTCCCACGCCTAATGAAATATTTTATGTTTCACAGTTTCCAGAAGAAATAAAAATAGATCAAGTGATTTGTTGTCACTGGCGTAGTTTTTTGAACAAGATGTTTTGAATTTTTGATTTTTAGTGATCGATGGCCATTGAGCATTGATCAGGATCAATACTCAATGCTCAACTCAATTTTTTGGACGGTGGATTATCGAATCAGAAAATGATCGTTTTATAGTTTGGTTATTTGATTATTTGATTATTTGGTTATTTGGTTATTTGATTGTTTGGTTATTTGGTTATTTGATTGTTCGATAGTATTTTCATGTGATCTTTTTTTCTAAAACGGGGGGACGAATGATTACAGTAAAAAATTTTGAAGTGGATACTCTAGGTGAACCGTGTGTACCATCAAATTTGAATTTTTCTAAAGAATTTAGAGAAGGGACGGCGGTTTATCAGAGCGAGCATAGAAGACTTTTATATAAAATTATCGTTGATACCAGTAAAGATGCGCTCATCTCTGATATCAAAAATGATCCCACAAACAAAAGAAATTTTGCCTTTGAAATTGCTGGACCACGAGAAAAACTATTTTTTAATCCCCTTGAAGTGACTTGCGCCATTGTGACTTGTGGTGGTTTATGCCCAGGAATAAACAATGTGATCAGAAGCATTTATTTTCATCTTAAAAAAGGTTATGGCGTAAAAAAAATCTACGGTATCAGATATG
>JADGBS010000004.1:2372-2816 GCA_015231325.1 Oligoflexia bacterium
ATTCCTGATTATGGTGTTGAACCCATTCTGCTCACCGACAGTCATGTGGAATCTATCCATGAGATGGGGGGATCATTTCTTGGTTCATCTAGAGGTAATCAGAATATTCAAAAAATGGCAGATACGTTGGAACGACTAAAAATTGATTGTCTATTTACTGTTGGTGGGGACGGGACATTTCGCGGGGCCAACGAGCTTTATCTGGAAATCAAAAAACGTGAACGCAAAATTTCTGTGATTGGCATTCCCAAAACAATTGATAACGACATCATGTACATCGACAAAACGTTTGGTTTTGAGACAGCATTTTCTCAAGCGGTGAATGCTATCAGAAGTGGGGTGATCGAGGCCAAGGGATATCCCAAGGGTGTCGCGTTGATAAAATTAATGGGGCGACACTCTGGGTATGTGACCGCCCATGCAGCGCTAGCACTTAGAGAAATC
>JADGBS010000004.1:2879-28178 GCA_015231325.1 Oligoflexia bacterium
GTTTGTGAGGAAATCGACGTTCGATTAAAAAGTCGAGGATATTTCATCATAGCGGTTGCCGAAGGGGCCGGACAAGAGCTAATGATGAGGGAGGGAGACGATAAAGATGCTTCAGGGAATATTAAACTGAAAGATATCGGAGTATTTCTGTCCGATGAGATAAAAAAATATTTCAAAGCGACAAAACAGGAGATAAATTTTAAATATATTGATCCTAGTTATATGATCCGAAGTGCTCCCGCTAACGCCACCGACGCAGTATTTACAGGTTATTTGGGCGAATACGCTGCCGATGCGGGAATGGCGGGAAAAACGGGAATGGCCGTAGGATACTGGAAGGGAATTTTTACACACGTACCACTGGCAATGACAATCTCAAACAGAAAAGTGGTTCTATTGAGCGATGATTTGTGGCGGAGTGTGCTCAAATCTACTGGGCAGCCGGCGAGTCTATTATAACGCGATAGGCCCGCTCTGAGTATAACGCTGCCTAGATCCACCACTAGGTACGTAACAACTGTCACGGGCAGTCAGTTATGACGCCATTCGATGGTCAGTTAGGTAATAATACGCATATAATTTATAGTTTTCTATTGAGTGGCGCTGAAGGTCATTTAATAGAAAACTATACCTTATATGAATAAGTTACCGAAATTGTTTGTATTCATTAAAGACATCGATACAATAGCTTGTAATCTTGTAATGATGATGAATGTCCAGAACCCAAAAGGAGCGAGTTGATCAGATTGTTGAGCGAGATTAGTTACAAAGAAGAACCAGTTCTTGCTGATGCTATTGAACTAGCTGGTCAATACATAGAAGCTGGTATTATACCAAAAAGATACGAAGAGGATACTGTCCATATAGCGATGGCGACAATTCTTAACTGCAATGCAATTGTTTCATGGAATTTTGGCCACATGGTTAAGTTGAAGACAATTGTTGGTGTTAATGGGATCAACTCCATTTTGGGTTATAGAACGATTGAAATAGTAGCACCAACGAGCGTTATTGACAGTGAAGAGCAGGAATCAGGAATAGTGAAGAACAGGAATAATCAGGAATAATCAGGAATAATGAGGATTTAAATATGTTAAAAGAATCAAAAAGTATGCACGAACTACATGAAATACGATTGAGAATTTATGAAAGAACAAAAGATATGTCGGCCACAGAAAAGGCCAAATATATCAATGCAAGAGCTTCTGAGGCAAAGAAGAGCTGGAAGCTAATATCAGATAAGGGGAATATTAGCAAATTAACCAAAAAATGATGAATATGAGTACAAGTAACAATATGAGTGGCAATACTATTCGCCTAGTGGTGGGACTAGGCAACCCAGGAAGAAAGTACCAACATAATCGCCACAACATTGGCGAGATGCTACTGCACTATTTGCCCTTTAGTCGAGAGCTCAGCTGGCAAGGTAAATTCAAGGGAGTAATTTCCTCCTGGGTCATTAAGGGGGAGCGCGTTTATTTTCTTTTCCCACAAACCTATATGAACCTAAGTGGAGAGAGCGTCATCGCCGCCGCCACCTTTTATGGAATAGATACTGGGGAGATATTGGTAATTCATGATGAATTGGATCTTCCCTTTGGGCAATTGATGTTCAAGCAGGGAGGGGGTCTGGCCGGCCATAACGGACTGCGTTCGATTGCTGAACATTTCGGCGCGCAAAATTTTTTTCGTTTGCGCCTAGGTATTTCTAGGCCAGAGCACCCTAGCTTTGACGTTGCCGACTGGGTATTATCCAATTTCTCCGGAGATGATGAAATAAAGCTGAAGCTTTTTCTGGAAAAGGCCGCGGAAGCGCTGGTTTGTTTTTTTGAACATGGTATGGGAAAGGCCTCTTCCTTATATAATAAGAAAGATTTGGTGGACCAGGAGAGTAGGTAGTAAAAAAAATAAAACAGTGAAACGTGAAATAATGAAAAATAATGAAAGATTATAAAAATTGATAAAAAGTGATAAAAAATAGTAAAACAACCAAGTAATGAGATTATTAAGACGACTCATCCGTTTACAACGCAATCGATCGAACAGAGCGGCCAGAGCAGTTAGCAGGGCGCAGGCACCTGCACGTGTACGCTTCGGTCGCAATCATGCTCATCATGGCCGCTACCAATATGGAATCACTTTATCGGCAAAGGCCACTGCCAAAATCGATCGAGTGGTATTAAATAAATTTCTGGGTTTTCCACTTTTTCTGCTAACAATCTATCTGCTTTTTCTTTTGATATTCAAGTTGGGCGCCCCGATGGTGACTTTTTTGGAAGTTGCGATCGAACATACGGGTGATTGGATTACTGCCAACTGGCAGTATCTTCCTGCGGCGCTCATCCAGCACCCACTCTCCGCAGATTTTTATTCGTTGCTGGTTGATGGAATTTTAGGGGGCGTGGTTGGCGTTATGATTTTCCTACCTAACATCGTTCTGCTTTATCTTGGCATTTCTATCTTGGAAGATAGTAAATACCTCGAAAGGATAACCTTGCTCATGGACGGAATTATGAGCAAAATCGGGTTACCAGGCAAGAGCTTTATCCCCATGATCTTGGGATTCGGCTGCTCTTTGCCGGCGATTATGGCGACTAAAATTTTAGAGAAACGCAGTGACCGCTTAAAAACTATTTTGATGATTCCTCTCATCAGTTGCGGAGGAAAACTCCCTATCTATACTCTAATCATTAGCGCTTTTTTCCATTAAAGTGGCACACCGATGCTCTGGTCTATCTATCTGCTGGGCATCATTATTGGGTTGTTGATGTTAGTGGTCATGGATAGATATCTTACAGAAAAGAGGTTGAAACGCTTTTTTCCGCCTAGTAGTAGTGATAGCAGTGATAATCGTAGTAGGGATAGTGGTAGTGGTTACAATAATGGTACCGATAATAATACGGGCAATAATACGGATAAAGATCGCACTACACCACCTGTGAAAGGGGCACGCGTCAACACTGCTCCAGATACTCTAGATCTTGACGTCTATTATCTGCCTAGAATACGAAAAATGTTTCCAGTAATTTTTTTTCGTACGTACCTTTATCTAAAAAAGGCCGGAACAGTAATCCTGGCAGCATCGATTGTGTTATGGTTTATTTCATCCTATCCATCAGCACCTTCAGGCCCGAAAAGTAAAAGCATAAAAAACATTGAGTACTCTTACTTGGGACAAATCGGCAAAGCAATCGAACCGTTAATCGCGCCGATGGGACTTGATTGGAAAATTGGAACTGCGTTGATTGGGGCGTTGGTGGCCAAGGAAATTTTTATCGCCCAAATGTCTATTATTTTTGCGGTTAGTGAGAGCAATGAAAACAGCCAAAAACAAATACAACGAGCAGCATTGGTACAATCGGTACAAGCATTGTCAGTACAGCAAGCGCCGGAAGGAAGCGAGCACTCGGTTGCACTTACCAAAAAACTAAGTGAGTACTACACCCCTCTGATCGGTATCTGCATTGTTGTTTTTATCCTAAATCAGTGCACCCTGCATTTCTACTATCGCCATAATCCAAAAAGAAAGTGGCTCCCGTAGTTGGACAGTATTACAAATACTATTTCTTACGGTTGCGGCATACGTTATTACAACTGCTGTGTATCAAGTAGGAAGTCGGTTGGTCAGCTGATACAACTCTTACTGCTGGGGGGGGGGAGCGGCTGCGTGTGCGCTGCCGGGGAGAATAATATTACGCTCAACCTTTTTGTCAATAGTTAACAAAATGGAGTTTCCCCATCCTAAAATTAGACAGACCTACTCAATGACGAAAAGCACCGACTTCGCCATATTTTTTGGGGAGAATGTATCCGTCAAGCCCATACACCGAAAGACAATGCTAGGAGTATGAGCAAGCGTCAGGCCGCCAGCAGCTTACGCGTATCCATAGTTAACGGCGGTAAAAATGACGGTTGGCCAGTTAACTGTAGTAATAATAAAAAATTATATGACGGCAGCATTTCCTCCAGTGGATCCTTACTCAATAAACGACGAATCAGATGTGCGATACGGTAGTATCGGTAACATATGGTATCAATGGAATAAAAATTTTTAAGTAGTTTCTCTGTTAGAAATTCTAGTTCATTTTTATATTTTCGATAAAGACAACTAATAAATAGATAAGAAAGATGAGTCATAAGAATCAAATTTTGTATGGACCTCCACTCACGAGTGCGTAAATTTTCCAAGTCGAAAATAACTTTCTGAAATCTAAATCCCTCTTCTACCCCCCATCTTTCAAGGTAGTATCCAAACGCAACTATTGCGGATAGGTCGTCGGTCACAGGAAGATTTGTCAGAAAGAAAATTGGTTTTATATTTCTTTCATCACGAACAACAATCAAAGTAATGTCACCTTGACTGGATGGCAATCGCACTTTCCTCCATCCAATATGTAGGTACCCACTTCTTTTGGGGAACAAAAATCTCCAGGCAGATTTGCTCAGTTCCATAATGCCGATTAGTTCATCGATACTGATTTTGATGTTAGCATCTGTATATAAAATGCGATTGTATTTCATACGCACTATCCAGTTTATTCTCATTTTTAATAATTCTTTGAATATTATTTTACGGTCATGAAGGCGATCGAATGCCCATACACCTTGAAAATCACGCAAAAATTTTTGCACGGATTTTATAGCAAGAATTATTTGATAGTTTTGACTTTTATAATCACTGCAATCAGCATTAATAATTTTAGAATATAGGGGGGGATGGAATTTTTCATTGTTTTCCCAGTGGATTGATTCAACATTAAAAAGCTCCCACCCCATACCCAGCTCTCCAGTACTTCCATCGTGAACACGATAGAGGTGGTCCATTTTTTTTGCATATTTTTTTGTAATATCACCAATATCAAAAGCAATGACATCCTCTTGGACTACATATCTAGTTCCTATTTCTGTCGCATATTCTTGAATGCTTTCTCTTGGCAGCAACGCATTGTTCAGCATAGAACACAAGCGATCTTCTGTTTTTTTTAGAGAGATATTTTCATGTAAAGATCTCGCGATCTCAGAAATGAGAACTGACCCGGATCCCAATATGCCAATGATCGCATCATTCAGAAAATTTTTATACGCGTATGTGGTATTCCTTGGTGGTTCATCTTTAAATAGTTCATCGACAAAAACCTTGATCACATTAGAAAATTGTTGCCTCATGGCCCCTCCTATGAGTTTATCTACTCATGAAGAGGGAACAACCCCATTACTATTAAAGTAGAACCCTCTGCATTATGACAAGAAGAATCGTCACGGGAGGTGGTCCATGAGGTAACTCAACAATATAAACACGATAATATCCCGATTGTAAAATTTTTAAACTCGACGAAGGGGAGTGTTGGGTTTATATTTCAGAGCAAATCGGTTTGGTTTATAGCATGGGTCTCATGTTAACGGTGGGGATTATCTAATTTTAGGATGGGGAAACTCCATTTAACAAATAATCATTCATAAAAGAATTGATTTACGCTCGCCTAATGTTCATAATCGTAGTGCTGACTTGGGCAAATAACTAACCAATGGCATTCGGTTAACAAAAAAAAGATGATATAATACTGCTGAATTTTTAATTCATGATCATTTCTACAGGGAGGATTCATGAATGCGCAACAATCAGCAATTTTTTATCTGGGCTGAGATCAAAAATAGAGAATATTTGTCAACATTTTGACTGCGAATGGCGCGTGCGGAAGCGAATGTTAAACACGTATTTTTTAGTTTTGTTTATCTTTAAGTTGATTCTGAGTAAAAACAAACAAGGGTACGGCAGTGTCTTATGTGAATTATGGGATACTACATTTGAAAATAATTCACTAGAGCTACCACAGGAAAACCCGTTTGCGGCTTCATCTGTATGTGAAGCAAGACAAAAAATGCCTGAAACAATTTTCACAAAAATTAACGCGGCAGTACTTTTGTATTGGAGAGAGAGGAACCAGGTTACAACTTGGCACAATCATCAAATATTTAGCGCTGATGGTTCAAAAATTAATTTACCACACGAATTGTTGAAAGACGGTTATTTCCTCGGAGATAAACTACGCAGGCACTACCCAGAAGGACTTTTGAGCGTTCTTTACAATTTAGGTGACGGAATGGTTTATGATTTTATATTGCGACCTCAGATAGATGAAAGACTTTGCGCTATTGAGCATATGAATAAAATGTCAAAAGGGGATGTGTTGGTTCTTGACCGCGGCTACTTTAGCTATCTCTTGCTGTATAAAAGTATTGAAAAAGGTATTCATATTTTCTGTAGAATGCAGCACGGAACTGTAAATGAAGAAATAAAAGATTTTTGGGATAGTGAAAAAACAGATGCTACAATAGAGTACTACCCCTCATCCGCGGTAATATATTATTTAAAAAAAAGAAAGTTCAATTTAGATTTTAGAAAAATTCCTTTACGATTAATAAAATATTCAATCGATGGTGAAGTTTATGTATGCGCAACTACACTCGTCGGTACAGATTATAACGTTAACGACTTTGCCAAATTATATCACGGCCGTTGGGGAATAGAAGAGCTTTATAAAATTTCTAAGGAATTTATTGATGTAGAAGATTTTCATTCACGAACTGAACGAGGTGTTAAGCAAGAGGTCTATGCACATTTATTATTAATAAATATTGCACGAATTTTTGAGGCCGAGGCCAAGGACGATTTATTACCACTAAATACAATTGATAAACCTACCGAATTAAAGAACAGCTATTGGCAAGGGTTTTGTGAAAAATTACAGGAAATAAAAATAAATTTCAAAAATTGTTTGCTCGTAGTTGGAAGGTTTTTGGAGAGATTTTTATTAGGAAAGCAACTTATGATCAATGATTGGGTACCAAAAGTGATTGCTTCAATAAAACGGATAAGGTACCGAATAAGATTTGGTCGCCATTACCCTCGGCGTTCATTTAAACCTGGTAAAAAATGGATGAGAGCAACAGCTGTTGCTTGATAAAAAAATGGATGTTTGTAATTATGATTTTTAAAAAATATAGATTGGTGGTGGAATTTTACCTCAAAGTAATATTTAAAATTACAATTGTGACATATGACCTTGTTTTCTTGATTTGTCTGCATTTTGAAGGGGAAGTGGTTGATGGTCTAGAGTTTAAACCATAAAAAGTATAAGGGGATTATTCATAACCGAATGCCATTGAATAACTAACCCCCCCAGTACGTCGAGGTAACAAAACATGGCCATTGACAACGAGTTAATCAACGAATGGAAAGAGCTGGCAGACTCTGACTTAAAAACAGCAAAACTCTTAATCTCTCACAAAGATTTCCTCCACGGGATTTTTCACCTTCAACAAGCAATTGAGAAATATCTTAACAGGTACTACATTATCAACAAGCAGGAACAGCCGCCCTACATTCATAATTTGAGCGAAATTGCCAAGCAAGCTGATTTGTTTATTGCTTTGAGCGAAGAACATAAAGATTTACTTGAAGGACTTACCCCTTATTACATAAAGGCGCGCTATCCTACTTACAAAAAGAAAATGGCCATCACCCTTGATCAAAAAAGAGCAACGGAGATTCAAAAAACCGCAGAGGAATTTATTTTATGGTTAGAAAACCTGAAGAAATAGACAAAATAGCCCATGACTACATTGCTTTTTAAAAAGGGCCTACTTGTTTGTTTCTTATGCTAAAAATTGTGCTCATACCGATAGGGATATTGACATTGCCCTAGTTTCGCCAGATTTTGAATATATCGCTTATGACATCCTACTAAAAATTCTTCTGAAAATAGCCAGACATATAGATACCGCGATAGAACCGGTGGCCCTGACGGAAGATGAGATAAATAATCCGCAACTAGGGAGTGTAGCTGTCGACATCGCCAAAGAAGGAAGGCGTTTGTTCACATTGTAACCTAATATGCCAGTGCCTCCAATCTCAAGGAACCTTAGCCTTGGTGCTGGTAAAGTAGTAGGACCGAGAAGCACCTAGGTCTTTACTAATCTAAGGACGCTGAAGTCAAAGGTGCTGCCTAATTATTAAATTATTAAAACAGAACAATTCCTTTGTTTTTTACTTCGTACAAAATCGGCGAAATATTCTCATTATCCAAATATTGCTTTAATCCTATGGGAATGACCTCCATTATTGGATCTATTTGTGATGCCAGCAGATTTAAAAAGCTACCTTCCTTGAAACGATTTTTTCCTAAATCCCGAGAGACAATTGCTACATCAATATCACTATCTTCTCTCGCAGTTCCATTGGCATGAGATCCAAACAAAATGATCATATCAGGTCGGATATTATTACGTTTAAGCAATTTTCTTAGTTCCAAAGACTTTAATTTAATTTCTCCAATATCCATTTATGAAAAACCTCAACTTTGTCGAGATAGTGTTTGGTGAATTCATTAGAAGCAATTTTTTTGATTTCCTGGATATCGTCGGGATAGCGACATCCCAGGTTAAACTCATTTAACTCTAATAATAAATTAGTATCTTCGTCAGACAATGTAAGATTTGATTTATTTGCTAGCAAAAGTAAGTTGTGTATTAAAGGTGCTTGAGTACCATTAATATGAACAAAAAGCGCCTTCAATACTTTTTCTATTGCGAGATGAAGGAAAAAGAGCGCATGGATGTTACGAGATGCTTTTATGGCGATGTCCTTAGCGGCTGCTAGATCTTCGATTGAGTTCTCTTTCCAATATTCTACTAATTTTGCTTTTTTGATCATCCTCCTACCACCTTCTCATATGTATCTATTTTTTTGGTCCATGTTTCCCAAGGACAACAAAGAGAACTCTATTCATCGTTCATTATCCCAAAATTTTTTACTTTGTAAACTTGTCCTGACGTCACAAATAAGACAACTTTACTCAAGTACAAGAACGAGAGCAAGAACGGAATTTTTAGGCGGGATTTTTAGATTGTTTGCTCTCAAAGTAGATTTAATAACCATTGAACTAAGCGCCTTCGGCGCGGAGTTAGATCCACAGCTACACTTTGGTCATTTATGCTCAAGTAGGTTCAATACTGGGCTGTCCAAAACAGGGTGATTTATGCTGATTTCTTTGTCCGGGAATTGGCCCGAGAAGAAAGCTGCTGCATTTCTAAATCTATTTCCTTCAATTGAAATTTGTATCGCTCTATTCGTTTTCTTAAGTACCAGCCTATAAGCCCTCGAACATGTGCCAAAATCATCCAATAAAGACATGCTACTAGATCGACAACATAATAAATAAAATTCTTCAGACCTTTTATCACCATTTCACCTGCCCCCGTGAGTTTTTCCATAGTTTCACGCAGATTATGGAGGGAGTAAATCTTATTCTTCTAGAAATTCTGTAGATGATTTTACATAAATCGCATTATAAACTCCGTTGTAACGCAGCGGAGGGTAGATGAGCAAGCAATATAAAAAAGAAATGAGTAGATTAAGATGGAAACGCAAAGCAATTAATCGCGGAGCAGACAATCGATATTTGAGAAAAGAAAATAATCGATTCAAAAGAGAGCGTGACGAAAATGCTCAACAGAGAGACCAGGCAAACTTAAAAATTACGGAGTTGGAACAAAGGTTGAAAACACCTACTATCCAAATAAAAGTTGACCTCATTTTTATTATTCTACAACTTTTTTTTCTTGCTCGTATTGGGTACAGGGCCGTTTCAAGGGTTCTAACTATTCTCTCAGCTCAACTTGGAATTGAAAAGCCTCCCTGTCCACAAACTGTTATCAATATAGGAATTAAATTATCCATTTCGCGAATGCAATATGCGTTTGAGTCTGTTGCTTGTAAAATTCGCGGGGATATATTTTCAAACGGTTTTATCTGGATGATCGATACGAGCATTGCACTGACTGATGGCAAAATCCTTGCGATTCTGGCCATAGATGCCTACCACTATGGACGTGGTCTAATGGCCCCAACACTGAAGGATGTTCACTGTGTTGCTGTATCTGTCGCTACCTCCTGGACAGGAGAATCCATCGCGGAATTTCTTCGAAAGGCCGTTGAGATTGTTGGCCGCCCGCTGGCCATTTTGAAAGATGGTGGAACAGATCTTGAAAAGGCAGTAACATTGGTGAACGACCAAGGGATAAAGTGTTTTAGTATTGCCGACATTTCACATGTTGTCGCCAATTTATTTAAACATGAATATCAGGACCACCCTCTTTTTGAAACGTTTATTACCGCGTGTGGCAATATATCCAAGAGACTGAAGCAGAGCGTATTGGGATGCCTTGCTCCACCAAAGATATCGATCAAAGCACGTTTTATGAATATTCATCGTCTTTTTCATTGGGCAAATCAGCTTTTAAAGCATTCACCTTTGGGGGCGGCCAGTAAAGGTTCTCATTTAGAAAAATTACGAGCTACTCTTGGCGAGTTACCTGAGTGTAAAAAATTAATTACTAGATTCATTCAAGATGCAGAACCTCTACTTGAATGTCAGAAAATTATTAAAAATGCCGGATTAAATTTCAAGACTATAACGGAGTGCAAACCTTTAATAGAAAAAATTTCGTCATCATCCATACGTGAAGGCTTTTCCAATTGGATCGAGATGCAGATGAAGATTGCGGTGGCCATTAACCTTGCTGAAGTTGGAATGCCGATAAGTACCGATCCTATTGAATCTCTTTTTGGAGTGGGCAAACACCATGGAGTAGGGGGCGTTAAAGACGCCAACAGAATTGCTCTTCGGCTGCCCGCACTTTGTGGAAATATTAGTCAAAAAGATGCTGAAAGAGTAGCAAAGATAACTACGGAACAGTTGGATAACGTTGTTACTACTCTTCCTTCTGTCACCCAACAACGTCGAGAGATACTTCCAGTGCCAGGTTCATTATAATCTCTCAATTGCGAAGCTGATAAAAAAAACCTTAAGTTTTTTCCTGGGTCCAACAATCGGTCAACGAGTGAAAAAGAGGTCGAATCATTAAATATTTACAGAGAAAAACAGGAAGTAAATTCGAGTAAAAAAAATGTTTTACTTTTACCATTAGACGTAAATATGTGCCCTTGCTGAGCTTGGTAGGTTGGTCGAACCGCGTTTTTGTGGTCCAAAAGTTGGGTAATGAGTCGTCAGCATTTTAGACACCCTAGTTCAATACTATAACGACCAGTGCTTGCAAAATACCCAAGTAGTCCTCTCTGGAAATATTCTATTCCCAATTTACACTAAGTTTCACTCCCCAGATTCTAAATACAAGAATGTCACCTGCCAATTCAATCGGGTTAGTGGATAACTGACCATTACTAACAATCATGTTTGCATTTTTCCCTTCACAGGAAAGGAATAGGAGTGAAGCAATGGATCTTTATTTTGAAAAACTTAAAAAAGAACTCGATTTGCGAGGATTTAGTCATTCGTCGAAAAAATCATACATCATGGCCATTAAAAAATTTTTACAGTTTGTCTCCAAACCTTCAGAAGACTTAGATGAAAACGACCTCAAAAATTTTCAATACTACTTGCTGAAAATAAGAAATCTAAATCCAAAAACCATCAATCTTCATACATCGGCGATCCTCTTTTTTTATCAAAAAGCTTTGAATAAATATATTATTCCGCAACTGATAACAAGAATGAAGTGTCAAAAAAAAATCCCGACAGTTCTAACCACTGACGAAGTACAAAGAATGTTATCAGTAACTAATAATTTAAAATATAAAACAATAATAATGACGCTGTATTCGGCAGGATTGAGAGTTAGCGAAGTGATCCACTTAAAGGTAACTGACATCGATAGCGCAAGAATGGTTATAATGATTAGAAATGGGAAAGGAGGTAAAGATCGACAGGCCATACTATCGCCAATTTTACTCGAACAATTAAGAAAGTATTGGATTTTTAACAGAAAAAAAATAAAAGGATGGCTATTTCCCAGTTCAGTTAGTGCATGCGATCTTGATATAACCGATCCTCCAATGAGTTCAGGAGGAATAAGCAAAATAGTTGTTCGAGCGGCCAAAGAGGCCAACATAAAAAAACAGGTGTCTCCTCATACGTTGAGACATTATGCCGAGTTTCTTGTTATGCCGAGAAATGGTTGGAGTCCATCTACTCGAAAACGGAACTGACATCCGAGATATTCAATTTTTACTTGGGCACAGTCAAATTTCTACAACCATCATTTACACCTATATGGCCAACATCAATACTCGTAGAGTGAAAAGCCCTCTTGATACTCTATCGCAGGAGACTAAATAGATGGGAACGCTAGATGATTGCACGATAGAAGACGTATCCAAAAAACCACAATTAGAGATCGCAGATATTTTCAAAGAGTATCGACATTTATTGGGACCGCTCCCACTATCTCATCATAAGGTTATTCAAGACATTATAAATTGTAGAACTAGTGTTTTGGGCGGTCACGTTCTTCAATGTGATAATTGTGGACATGTAGAAAATTCCTATAATTCATGTCGTAATCGTCATTGCCCTAAATGCCAATATTTAAAACAGTTGAAATGGATTATGGCCAGAGAAGAGGAGATTCTTCCTTGTAATTATTTTCATGTGGTATTCACAGTCCCTTGTGTATTAAATCAATTGATCTTGCAAAATAAAGTTTTAATCTACAATTTGCTATTTAAGGCCGCTGCTGAAACCCTAAAGGAAGTCGCTGCTAATCCAAACAATTTAGGAGCAGAAATAGGATTTTTTGGTATTCTTCATACATGGGGCCAAAACTTAATGGACCATCCCCACATCCATTTTATCGTTACTGGTGGCGGTCTCAATAAAGAGCAAAACGAGTGGATCTCATGTAGAGAAGATTATTTACTCCCAGTAAAAATTCTCTCGCAAGTTTTTAAAGGTAAATTTTTGGATTATTTGGAGCAAGCATTTGATAACAACCAACTAGAGTTTTGGGGAGAACTTGAAAAATACAAAAATAGAAATAAGTTCAAAAGTCTTTTAATCAAAACCACTAAAACCGATTGGGTGGTTTATACAAAAAAACCTTTTGGCGGCCCAGAACAGGTAATTAAGTATTTAGGGAAATACACTCATAGAATTGCTATCTCAAATTACAGATTGGTGAAAATTGAAAATAACAAGGTCTTTTTTAAATACAAAGATTATTCAGATAATAACAAAATTAAAACCATGTCCCTTGATATACTTGAATTTATGAGAAGATTTTTACTGCATGTTCTGCCTAAAAAATTTGTTCGGATTCGACATTTTGGTTTTTTGGGGAATCGATCCAAAAAAGAAAAATTGAAAATTTGCAAAATAATATTAAATGCAAAAGAAAATAGAGTTTGTGAGGGGATAGAAAATTCAAAAAATATCCTGCAAAAGATTGCTGACCTCAATATAACAATTTGCCCCACATGTAAAAAGGGAACATTAAACAAAACCTCCATAATAGAAGGTCTTCTCAAAACAGGATAGAAGCTAGGATAATTTTTTTTAAGAAATATTATATTTTTTTTGGAAGCATTTTTATCTTCATTAGGGTAGCTTTGCTTGAAATAGGAATTTTTTGGTAAAAAATGAAAATAATCGGGAACAAATCTATAAAAAATCCTACAATTTATAAACAGACCTATAAAATTTCCAAACACCAGATAATTTGGTCACAAACGATATAACAATTATACTTCAAAAATATATACCCGAGAGAATTGAATACCCATAGATTCGACGGCTTAGTTCAATGAGGTTTTTTGGTACGGGCCGAACTGAAACCTATACATTGAACTGAAACCTATACATTATGTAATCGCGAAGCAAAATAGTCGTACAATTTTAGTGAATTTGCCTTGATTTCGTCCAAAAAACCTAAAAATCGATCTCTTTGAAGATTTTCTAAAAATCTATCATAAACATAATTGCTTGCGAGCAGTAATTACATTATAGTTGTCGCTGATAACTGGACTAAAAGGAGTTTTAGAGAGTGAAGCTGGGTGAGGCAAGAGAAATTTTCAAAAATTGCCAACAGGGAGGTAGCGAAAATTTTATAATCCACGCTCATTGCTGGAAGGATCATCCTACAAAGGGCATTTACTCCACAAGAAATTTTAAATCTTCTCTTGGGAAGGGGTATTTTGAGAGATAACAAATTTCCTACTGCTAAAGTAGAATCTTTTTTATGGTGCTGTAGGGACAAATACGAGAATGGAGTGCAAATCACGATCTTTTTTGAGAAAGATAAAGTTCAACGTAAAAAAATACGAAAGTAACCTGATAACTAAATAACCCCGTAACCCAATAAATCAGTATTGCAGTAACGGAAAATCAATGAACATAAAAACGTCTCCAAAAACCAAAGCGATCGCGAACGAAATTGTTTCAGACAAAATAGTTATCGACGAAAACGATGAAGAAGACAACATTGAAAGAGCGCCTCCATTAAAAGATCAAAAAATAATGGAAATGACATCTGAAACGACATCCAAAATGACCTTTGATCAGTATCTACAATTTTTAGACGATTACTGGGACCTATTTGGTCCTATTCCACCAAGGAAAAAACCGACGCTCTATTCCAGGATAAAAATATGATGGGGGAAGGTTAGAAACGGATATCTTTGCTGCTGGATATCGTTATCCGGTTATGGGGTGTTAATTCATTGAAATAGATAGTCGATGGCCATAGATAGGCATTCTACTGAAAAGAGGTTGGAAGACGTCATTCTACCAGTGGGTGGTCATGGTGGTGTTGACAAAAATCACGAAGATCACATCACACCTGAGCTCCTTCACTTCTTTTGCTTTTTGCTAAAATCATAGGAAAAGAATCGACTATGCGAAATACATCAATGAAAATGTGTGATTGTAATTTTTGGAGATTTTCGACAAGCGCGAGAAATTGCTCTGCCAATGCATTAATCCGATAGATAAAATCCTCATATTCCTTCAAATGAGGGAATCATTCTTGCATATGAGACTTAGTATAGTTTAAAATGGCCATTAAATCTCTGCGTCCTCTTGTGAGGTCGTTCAAAAAAATGACAACAACTTCTTCATCAGTCAATTTACTTTTGTTGTTGCAATTCTTTTCAACCAGCAAAAACAAATATTTATCAGCAATTCCCGGCGTTTTTTTTCACGAATATCCGAGATTTCGTTTTGTTAAAAGATCCCATCTTATCGTTGAATTAAACGAAATTTCAGTACCGCCCAAAAGTGGTGTGATAATCCCTGCGGGTAATTTATGAGACTCAAAGTAGGCAACAGCACCATCATTTAGAGCGTACCTGAGGTCTTTGCCATGAAGTAGTGTTGGAAAATTGATTCGAATTTTAAAATCGTTGCTACTAAACTACGTGAAAAAATTATTGCCAATATGCGTACAGTAACCATTTTTTCCATCGTATCTGGCACCAGTATCATCGGCGTGAACGCTCTCGCTCACCTCTAGGCCAGTTTTTAAAATATCCTTTTTTCCTCATAAAACTCCTCGTTTCTATTGATCAAAATATTATTGAGCTGACCACTGGAAATATCTACTCCAAACTCGCGAAGTTGTTCTAGTAACAATGGTTGATGGACACGACATTAATGATATGAGAATTAGATGTAACTCATTAAAGATGAGTCGAAGTGGCCTTCGACTGAAGGTGGTAATGCTACATTCATGTACTTGTCATCAGGGGGGACTGCCAACATTCTATTTTATAAAGCATGTGAGGGATGCTATATCTAGTTTTTGGACAACAAAATCATTGTACCCTTTAAATTTTCCTTTCCATTACCTCTACTACCCCCTCCATTTGTTCCCAAGTTGCCAGGTCTTACTGTAGGAAGTTTTTTATCACCCTTAAGAACTGCAATCTCGTTTTTGAGTGATTGAATAAAGTCGGATTGGTAGTGAACAACTGTGAGTAAGCCCTCGATGAGAGGTGTGTATTCTTCTTGTTTAAGATCTGAAATTTTTGGTACTTTCAAGATTTCCGTATTCTCCCTACAACGATTTCCCTGCGTAACCACTAGTGTGGTTAATCAAATTATACGAAATGGCAAACTTTTTTTACCTCAACTCATTGAGATGTTACTTTTTATTGCCCCAATATCCATCATCTTCACGGTCAACATAAGCAATAGTGCAGGTGGGGAGGGGAACAGCAGAAGTAGGAGTAATGGGACTAGAGTGAAAAGGGGGTGGGAGAAGAACAACGATGGCAGCAGCGAGCAGGCACAAAGCAAAAGTGAAAGCAGTAAATTCATTAGCACCCACTAAAAAATTGAACAAAGACTACAATCCGTTTATCAACATCCTTATCATCATTAAGGTCAATGCATCCTACAATTCCACTAACGAAATGATCAACAACAAGAGTAATTCTTGGCGTTTACCGATAATGAAATTTTTATTTCTTGCTGATGCAGCATATGAGCGATTGGAATATAAACACCATTATCATAGATGACCTTCATATAGTTCTTTGATTATTCGCAGTAGGAAATCAAAACCGTTATACCGCACGCTTTTGAATCTCTAGTTAAACTTCGACAATAAATGAAAATCTGTAAATTGTTAACAAATACAAAATTTTTTGTTTGAAGATGTAAAAATTTTATCCTAGACTTCGGACAGAGGCTGTATTAGTACGAAAGTTATACTTTTGGTTATGTTCTTTCTGATACCTTTATTTTGCATCCTCTTGAAGTTACTTGCATTAGCTTGTAGATTATAAATTTATAGCGGTACCGTTTCGAGAGATTCGATTTACGTGCTATGCATATTATATATTGTAGCTGATCGTGTGCCTTTGTCTGTGTGTTTCGGCCACAACAAGCACCAACGCAGAAAAAAAAGAGACACTATCTTTTTCCACATCATTGATAGTGGAAGAGGACAATGCTACTTCGGGATTGCATAACGTGATTGTTATTAAGTTCCCATTTCTAAGATTCCTTTTAGTGGTTTTAGCAAGGAGGGCCATGTCATCCGAAAAAAATACAATACGTGAGACATTATTGAAATTAGATATCATAAGTAAAGATAATATCGAGATATTTTCAAATTGTACAAGAGATAATAAATCCCTGGATGTATATCGGGATAAAGTCTCAAAAGTTATTTTCATTGATGATTACTACACTGGCAGAGAAGAGTATACCGACGGCAAATACAGACAGAGATCCGGGAGTCCTAATGGTAACTTGGAAAACATAAATGACTCAGAAAGAAGGTTTAACAAATACCGCCAGTTCATTGTTTCAAAATCTATTATTGATTTCGGTTGCGGTACAGGTAGTTTTTTGAAATTAATCAACCCTGTTGCAAAAAGTATAGCTGGAATTGAACTTCAAAAAGATTTAGTCGAATCGCTAAACGCCGATGGCATTGCTTGCTTTTCAAGCCTCTGCGAGGCTGCTGGGGAGCAGGATTCTGCGTTCATGTTTCATTGTTTAGAACATCTGCCTGATCCCGTAAAAGCGCTAAAGGAAATTTACAAAAAATTGAGACATGATGGATTAGGAAAAATAATAATTGAAGTTCCTCATGCTCGTGATTTTCTGATAGACAAACTGTCACTTCAGGCTTTTATCAGATTCACGCTTTGGTCACAACACTTAATACTCCATACACGTGAGTCTCTTACTAAGACATTAATCGAAGCTGGATATAAAAACATTCAGGTCGAGGGCATTCAACGATACAGCATCGCTAATCATTTACACTGGTTAAGTACTGGTCAACCAGGCGGGCATAAAGAAATCCTATCCACTTTTGAAACAATTAACCTCATGAATGCGTATGCTGAAGCGTTATCTAGAATAGACGCAACTGATACTTTAGTCGCCGTCGCATCAACATAAAATAATGGAATTAAACTCTGTTTCCTCTCTGTAAATAACTTAATAAGTGGTGCTGATCCTAATTGACCAAGTATAGGCAATTACTTAGAAAGCTATTCTCATATAGAAATTGGTAACTAATGGACATTCCTACAAAAAAACAAGTCAGTTGTATGAAAGGTATTTTCTCATAAACTTGGAGTCCGAAACGGAGATTCCCAGAGATCGGGATCTCCCAGTGATTTAATTGGACCAACTATTTTTCTAATATCAGATGCCTCTGCATATATCACTGGAGCAAACATTCATATAGATGGCGTCTGGCCTGCAAATGGCCTACCAAAAGAGGAAAGGAATCTTCCAAGTGAGAGTAACCAACGAAATTTTTAAAAAACTTAAAAAGGTTAAACTACTCGCTCTTGATTTTGATGGCACCCTTACCAACGGCAAGGTCTATGTGAATCAGTATGGCGAAGAAACCGTCTGCTGTAGCAAAAAAGATAGTCTGGGTACCAATATGCTTCAAAAGGCAGGGATTCAAGTCGTTGTTTTATCCAAAGAGACCAATCCTGTAGTTAAGGCACGATGCAAAAAAATTCGCGTTTCTTGTTACTCAGGGGCAAATACAGGAAATGATAAGCTGAAAATTCTAAAACAGTTTATGTTAAAGAACGGCATTACTTCCAAAGAAGTTGTATTTATGGGAGATGATGTCAATGACCTTCTCTGTCTAGAATTTGCGGGAATTGCAGCAACCGTTGCTGACGGAAATAAAGCCTGTAAGAAGCTGGCACATATTATTACTAAAAAATCTGGCGGAGATCATGCTGTACGCGAAGTTTGTGATCTAATTTTGAAGGCAAAGAAACTACCTATCTAAATCCCTAGAATGTAGCGTGGACTTTGGACGCAATTTACGATTAAAATGCCTCAGAATTATTTTCTAAAATTACCTTTAGATTGGCCTCAAACACAACGCTATGTCGAAACTGCAGCTGATCGCTAATGGCCAGATCCATTCGTAACGCATTGGGAGTGCATGTCCCAATTCTAATCTCTAATAATAATTTTTCGTACGCTATTCGGCGTATATGCCTTTGTGAACTTTAATCAGCGCTTCAAAGATGGATACGCTGAATAGTTACAAAAAAACAATGAGATCGAACTCTATGAGGTTGGATTCATTTGGCCAAAAATTTTTATTCCTCAGATTAACTCAGCAATAAAATGTTGTAAGGACCGATTTAGGGGGAATTTTCCAGCAGAATCTACTTAATTTTTTTTAAGACCAGCCTGTATAAATAAAAGCGAGCTATCTTTTTGTAACAAATATCATGGTTATGAAACACCGCAAGATAATTATATATCCACCTTGTATCATTTAAAACACAGGAGATTCACATGAGCATTTTCGTTATTGCTGAAATTGGAATCAATCATAATGGTGATATCGGGATAGCAAAAGAATTAATTAAAGTGGCCAAAGATGCAGGCTGCGATGCTGTCAAATTTCAAAAAAGAACGATTGATCTTGTTTATGACAAGGACCTGCTTAACTCCTCCAGGGAAAGTCCATGGGGGAAAACTCAACGTGCTCAGAAAGAGGGACTAGAATTTGGATATGAACAATACCTTGAAATTGATAAATACTGCAAAGAACATAGCATAGATTGGTTTGCTTCAGCATGGGATATCGAAAGCCAGATTTTTCTTGGAAAATTCAACCTTAAATACAACAAAATTGCTTCAGCAATGCTTGTTCACAACGAATTACTCAGAATGATAGCAGAAGAAAACAAATATACGTTCATATCAACAGGAATGAGTACATTAGAACAAATTGATAGCGCAGTAAACATTTTCACTAATAAAAAATGCCCATTCGAACTTATGCACTGTGTGTCTACCTACCCTATGGATGATGAAGACGCAAATCTCAATTGTATAAAAACATTAAAGGAACGTTATCAATGCAACGTCGGGTATAGCGGACATGAAGTTGGTCTGGCCGTATCCTACGCTGCGACGGCGTTAGGAATTACTTCCTTAGAGAGGCACATAACGTTGGATAGAGCAATGTATGGCTCCGATCAAGCGGCATCATTGGAACCAGCAGGGTTAAGATTATTAGTTGGAGCTGTACGAAAAATTGAACAAGCATTAGGTGATGGCGTGATTGGTGTTCATCCTAAAGAAGTATCTATCAGTAAAAAGTTACGAAGTCATATTGCTTTCAACTCAAAGAGATACTCATGCGAATATACTAATGGAGCTTCTCAAAAAAATAAAACATGAAGGCCAAGGATAGTAATTGAATTTAACTTATGTGAAACTGGCCAACACCTAGTACCCCATGCATGGTAGACATTGACTAGGTTTTTGATCGATTGTGGTGGATATGAACAAAATATTCACCTTTGAAGGTATTCAAAGGTACCGTATGGCAAAACACTCGCTCTGGTTGATTAATGATCTACCAGGTGGACACAAAGAAGTCTTATTCATTTTCAAAACGACTAGTATTGTCATTGTATATACGATGACTTTTTTGAACTCACGCCTCAAATAAAATAAATCTACAATTATGCAGCGAGGTTGCAATACATTGAGACTACTTGGAATATTTAAATATTTGAACTCATTTTTGGGAAAGAAAGTTTGCTTCCTATTTCTTCTTGCAGCGTTAGTTGGTTTTTTTTCTTTCGCAATTGATTATTTGTTCATTTTTATCATACAGGGTTTTTTACATAGCATAGGTCTCGTAGATCTTTCAAAATTGTCACTTCCATCATGGTACCCACTATCCCTTATATCGTGCACCATAGTACTGATTATTGCGGGAATAATCAGGGGGGCATCTATTTCTTTAAAATTCTACGTTTCATCTATTACTAACCAAGCCTTTATCAAAACACAACGTTCAAAAACTCTCTATCTTGGACTGAATGATGCTCCTACGATTACAATGTCTACGGTAATTGAAATTTTCACAGAAAGAATATCCCAATCAGGCAGCGTATTAACTAGCGTTTCTAATCTTATATCTACTGCGACATCAGTGTGTTTTTTATTTATACTAGGAATGAAAATTGCGCCACTCGAAATGACGATAGGTATAACATCATTAGGTATTGTTCTTTTACCTCTGCGGTCAATGAATAGGCTGATTAAGCACTACGGAAATGCATTATCCGATGCATGGTCTTCTTCTAATAAAATATTAATTCAAGGTATAAAACAAAATTTTTTCTTAAGAATTTACAGTTTGATCGACAATGAAATTGACCTCGGAATAAAAAGCATAGCTAGCTATGAGCATTATTATCGACGCTATTTTATCATTGTAGCTATCAAATTTATACTTCCTATGACCATGGGAATCGTGCTCATTAGTATTATTACTTACGTAAGCATGACATTCACTAAAACACATTCATCTGGACTCCTGGCTTTTTTCTATGTGTTTATTCGCTTATCCCAGTGTCTAGGGGAAATAAATTCTGCCTTTTCTGACATAAGGTTACAGATTCCTTCCCTTAAAATTTTACGTAACTGGCATAAAAAATATTGTGACTTTGAATTAAGTCGAAAAAAAACAAGAACCATTTCCAACGCTTGCTTCCTCCAAGAGGAGTTCCGAAGAAATGGAATTGAAATAGAACTTAGAAACGTAAATTTCGGCCATAGCACTACAAAATTACTTTTTTCCAATTATAATTTAAAAATCCAAAAAGGAGAGGCCATTGTAATTAAAGGTGAATCCGGAACTGGCAAAAGTACTTTACTCCATGTTATTCTAGGGATTTATAAACCATTAAGTGGTCATGTGTTTTTTAATGGACAAGAATTTCCAGACATTTTAAATTTAATTTCAGATTTTATTGGATACGTTGGAGCTGAACCCTACCTAATTCCTGGAACTGTAAGAGAAAATATTCTTTTTGGTCACCCAAAGCCCCATACAGTTTCAACTGAAGAATTATATTCAGTTTTGAATAGACTGCAACTGGGTGAACTCATCGCTTCATTACCAAAGGGAATCGATGAGTACCTCTTTGAGCAAACACAGTTCTCTACAGGGCAGAAACAACGTCTTTCCATGGTCAGAGCGCTACTCCGACGTCCACTCCTTTTAATCTTAGACGAAGGGACCGCGAATTTAGATTTTGTCACCGAGCAAAAAATAATCAATGAATTAGAAATGTTGAAAAAAAATATAACAACATTGATTGTTACTCATAAACATTCTTTCGATGAAATCGCTTCAAAAATAGTTGTTCTTGATGGAGATCAGAGCACAAGCACACCTGTTTTGGGCCACACTACTAATCCTGTGCTCACTAAAGCAAGCGTAAATATATAAACATTGGGCATTACTCTCATGATATGATTATCGAATCAAGGAGGTTTATTTACGATGGAGATGACGAAAGAAATATTTTATCATAGGATCAACGATATTTTGCCTGGAGGAAAAGTCTCTGAAATCTCGAATAGCTCCAGGAAGTTATACTTAACTCGAATAAACCGTGAGGGATTATACGAAATGTATAACTATTCTAAAAACGAAAGACTTTATGAATTTTTTGAATTTTCTCCTCAAAAAACCATAGATGATACAAAAGAATATTTAGAGAAGCTTTTACATAGAGAAAGTGAAGAAATTCTTGATAGAAAAGCGATTCATTGGTTCGTACGCAGGCTAACAGATAATCGCTTAGTAGGAACTTTTTGCCTAGTAAATATAGATTATAATAGAAAATCTGCTGAGTGGGGATACGCCGTAGATCCAGATTTGTGGGGAATGGGGTATGCACTGGAGATAATGTCCATAGGGAAGCAGTTCGCTTTTATGACATTAGAACTCAATCGAATATATGGGCATACTCTGATCACCAACAAGAGAGCAATATCTGCCTTAATTTCTGCTGGCTGTACTAACGAAGGTATACTGAGAGATTATTTTCAAAAAAATGGACAATTCATTGATGCTTGGGTTTACAGCATTCTCCGTCGAGAATATCTTTCTCAATGTAAAGAAATTCACCTTCCATATAAAAGATTCAAGATTGACCCAAATGAGGTAGTGACAATAATATCTCCGTTAATACTAGAAGATATTTACGATTATGACAAAGATATGAGCATGTATAATAATTGGGATTCTTTTTCACACTTAAACATCACTGCCGAATTACAAAAAAAATTCAAGTGTTCCTTTACACCAGAAGAAATAATGGAACTAAGAACAATTAACCGGATTTGCGAAATTGTATCGACAAAAACACCTGGCCTTTAGAGACCTTCGGGATCTTCTTAATCATTCATTCAACCGTCATAAAGAAATTACGGCACTAAAACTCCGTAATAAAATCGTTACTTACGGAGAATTACAGGAAAATTCGCTTGGCATTGCCAATTTTATCTTTTCAAATGGACTTCATAGAAAAAATATTGGTATTTTCGGTCAGAGAAATCTTTCTGTCTACTACGGCATTGTGGGAACAATATTGGCAGGTGCAACTTATGTCCCAATAAATTCCAAATTTCCTTTATGCAAGAAACTTAGTTTGGTGCAGCAAGCATCGATCGAGGTGATCATATGTTCCTACGAAGATTACTTGAAGAATATTGAATTTATACAACAGACAAATTTAAAATTTATCATAATTCCAGATTGTGACCATGCAAATCCAAACCCGTGGCTAATACCTAAAAACAAACTAAGTGAAGGAAAAAAATATTCTTTCAAAGAGTCTACTTTTCCTCAAAATAAAATAATTTACATTATGTTCACTTCTGGTTCAACAGGAACACCGAAAGGTGTTAAGATATCACATTCCAATGTGCTATCTTTGATAAATAATTTAAAAAATTTTTATCCAGATCTTGAACCAGGATACCATAATTCCCAGACATTCGATTTAAGTTTTGATCCATCTATTTGCGACATGTTTTTCACTTGGAGTAATGGTGGAACACTATGCATATTAAGTGAGAAAGAATTATATTGTCCGTCTGAATATATAAAAAGAGAAAAAATAGTTTTATGGCATTCCGTGCCTGCCTTGGCCGAATTTATTCAAAAACTTGGACAACTAAAAAATGATTTTTTTCCTTCGATTAGATATAGTATCTTCACTGGAGAACCATGTAAAAAGTCTATTGCAGATTCCTGGATGGCAGCAGCGCCAAATAGCACTATTGAAAATCGATATGGCCCAACAGAAGTTACTGTTGATTGTCTAAGATATTCATACAGGAAAAATGATCAGCATAAGTTTTTCTCCAACAATGTTCTTCCTATAGGTACTCCCTACGACAACTTACGCTTCGCCATCATCAATGAAAATTTGGAACAGTGTAGCACTGGTGACAGAGGAGAATTAATTATTGCAGGACCTCAGGTATCGGAGGGATATTTAAACGACGAAAAAAAGACAAACAGTGTTTTTACAAAGATGTTGTGGGATAGAGAGGATTGTATCTGGTACAGAACAGGGGATAGCGCTTTTGTAAATCAGGATGATCAGGTTGAGTGCTTAGGACGTATTGATAATCAGATCAAACTTGCCGGAAAAAGGATGGAACTGGAGGAAATAGAATATCACCTTATAAATTCTAAGATTTTTTCCGATGTTATTGTCGTTCCATTATACTCTAACGATGGAATCGTCCATGGAGTCTCCGCATTTACTACAACCGATTTTCATACAGCTGATGTTGCTAAATTAAAAGAGTTAACCACCAATGCCCTCGATCAGTCTTTCTTTCCAAAAAAATTCGAACGTATTGATGCGTTTCCTCGACTTTCTAACGGTAAAATCGACCGTAAGACGTTGGAAACAAAAGCACAAAAAGAGGTGAGAACACAATGTCTCTAATTCTAAGGCCAGATTTTTCACAGATTAATTTTAATGTGTACAAGCAATAGAAGTAATGCCAATTAAAAAAATTTACCAGGACCTAGGGTTGAATGCAGCATTTTCAAGGGTGCAAGTATTGTTCGAATCGCTGGTTCCAGCGATTTATTCGGTAAACTCTTTTTCTCATAAGTTAATAGGGTTTGATATATTCGATAAATTCCCAGAAACTAATTTTGAAGATGCTAAAAAATATAGGGATAATTTTGTTCAAGCGGCCAGTGAACAGTCTATTTCCAAAGAGCAATTACTTAAAGTGTTAAGAAAGAAGGGAATCGATAAAAATGTAGAATTAATTGAAGGCAATGTAGTAAAAAGCGTCCCTGAATACCTAGAAAAAAATCCTCATACAAGAATATCTCTACTGAATCTGGACACTGATATTTATGAAGCAGCTGTTCCCATATTAAAGTATTTATGGCCCAAAATTTTCACCGAAAGGATATTAGTATTAGATGACTACGGAACTTTTCCGGGAAAAAATAAGGCAGTCGATGAATATTTTAGGAATCAGCATGTAAAAATATTGAAGTTTCCATTTGTGATGACTCCATGTTACATAATCAAAGAATGACTGTTTTTGTATCCAATAACGAGACAAATATCCACCAATGCGATAAAACATT
>JADGBS010000004.1:28208-31818 GCA_015231325.1 Oligoflexia bacterium
TGGAATGAAAAAAACTGTACCAAAGTTTGCATACAACGGCCTTTTTTACCACAATTGAACCACATCGCATCGACTTATTTTTTAATAAACATAGTTAAAGCCGATTTTTGGATCGATTTGGAAAGGCCAAAAAACTTTCTATAATTGTTGGCAGGATTTATCATGATGAATTTTGAAAAATTCCTTACTGAGAACTTTAAAACAACCTCTGAAGGAATTTATACTGGTACCAAAAGCGGATACTGGTCCAATTTGAGTATGAATGAAAATACAGCAATGTTAAAAAAATTGCAGGAACATACTTGCAATGAAGTTATTAGAAATACCTATCCTCAATTGGAAGAAATAATTTTTTCACCCAAAAGACACACAGGATTGCCTTTATTAGAAATGACCAACAATGATATTTGCATTGATTACGGGTGCATGTGGGGGGCCCTAACTATACCACTTGCTAAAAAAACTGCCCATGTTTTTGCTGTGGATCAAACTTTAGAATCAATACTTTTTCTTAAAGCAAGATTACGTGAAGAAAAAATAAATAACGTATCTTTGATCTGTAATGATATTAGAACTATGCCTGAAATTCCAAGTAATCTACGACCAAATATTGCTATCGTAAATGGTGTCCTAGAATGGGTTCCTGAGACTGGAGTGATTGAATTAAAATCATTTTGGGGAAAACAAGAAAAGCGTATCTATTCAGGGAATCCTAAGAAAAAACAAGTTGATTTTTTAAAAAATGTGCTTTTGAATCTTAAATCAGGGGGAAAGCTATATTTAGCAATTGAAAACCGTTATGACTTTAGGATGTTTTTGGGGGAAGTAGATCCTCATTCTGGCATTCCATTTACAAGCATACTCCCACGCTTTTTGGCAAATATAGAATCTAAGATATTACTTAAGCGCCCTTACCTCAGCTGGATTTATTCCTTCGAAGAAATCAGAAATATCCTCCTCAAAGATGTTGGATTTACTAAAGTTGACTTATATGCATGTTTCCCTCATTATCACTTTCCCCAAAATATTGTCCCCTACAGCAAGAAAAATATTCCATTTACTCCAAGTATTTCTGTTCGTAATGATCGTGGGAAAATAAAATTAAAGCGAATGGTGGGCAGGTCCCTTGAGTACCTGTTTTTCAACTTCAAGGGTGCTCATTTTTTTTCTCCGTCAATAATTGCATTAGCATACAAATAAATATAATCTTTAATACCTTAATAAAAAACAAAAAACTCTATGGATACAAAAACGGAGGAAATCTTTTCATGTGCTCCGTATAATATTCTGAGTGGAGTACCAATATTTTCAAATTCTCTAAAAGATCATGATTTACGACCAATATCTTCAACCGAAGATATTATTAGTTCTAAAAAAAGATCTCACTACCTACATCGAGCTGACGCTCATTTTCTATTGCCCATTAATAAAAATGCCATCTTACTTGACGTCAGAGCAATGTGCGAAGGAGTGACAATTCCTATCTCCAATTTCTGTAAACAAGTATACGCTGTTAATTCTAAGTTTCTACCTACAAAACTTCTAGAAGTGCGTATAAAACAAGACAAAATTTCAAACATTATTCCCCTTGTTAGTAACCTTGATGCGTTACCATTCAAAGATAATGTCTTTGATTGTATCTTCTTTGATGGCATGACTGAATGGGGTAATAATACAGAAAAATTAGAATTCAACGTACTCCAAGAGCTTAGGCGCGTTTTAAAATTTGACGGTATCCTTTACTATTCAGGATGGAATAAAATCCATCTACATCACTCTAATGTGAAATTATTTCTTTTTTTATTTAATTTATGCTCAATTCCATTAAGATTTTTTATTCACAAAAATATACGTTATTACACTCCAATCCATTTGATGTCAGTTTTAAAAATTGCCGGATTTACAAACATTCAGCTATACACATGTTCTTCTCATGATTCACAAATTAAACTAATGGCCCCGTTTGACCTTTATTATAAAAATAATAAATTCAAAGAAATATTTTGTTGTGAATTTTATAAAAATTTATCTCGTTTATTTATCCCTTTCACTTTGTCAAAGTACATTTCACCAGCAACTTGCGTTATAGCTTCCTGTTCCGATAAAGCGAAAGTCGCTTCAAGAATTATAAATATTCTTTATAAAACTAATTTAATTGACAGCATTAATAATTACTACGCCATAGTCTACAACAATCGATACTCTGATGATTTACCAACTAATTACTGTGTTTATAGTAAGTCAACTCATAGGTTTGTGTTTTTTATAAAAATTGCCAGAACATCAACCTGCCAACAATTTTTAATTAATGAATATAAAAACCTAATGAATGTATGGGATAAGATTAAAGGAAATAAATTTTTATCATCAATGGTTCCAAGGGTTATTTTCAATGGCTGTGTCGACAATTGCCATTTAATGGTTATTAACCATTTCAACTGCACTCAAACTCCAGTGGAATTCAATTGGAAACGTATAAAAAGGTATGCGGACATTTTAAGTCATGTGCTATCTCCAAAATTTAGATTTATAAGTTACTTAGTTATAAAACGATGGTTTTTAAGCATAGAAAACGTAATTATTCAGGCCATCGATTTTATCGTGGAATTCCAAAAAATTACCCAGTCATCTAAGTGTATTTCATTAGAAGAATATTTATCAATCATGCAAGATACTTGTTATATCAAGTATTGTCATAACAAAGAAATGTTGGGCACGATCAATAACAGTTTTGATATAATCAAATCAACTTTAAATTCCGATGACTTACAGACCAAATTCCATTATTGTTCAAGACACGGAGATTTCAATTTTTGCAATCTTTTAACTAAAAATAAAAATCTTGTCGCAGTTATTGACTTTGAGCATTATGAAAACGAGGGTTCTCCATTCTTTGATTTTGGTAGTTTACTACTTACTTATTTCTTGATGTATTATAAGTTATATTACAATATGAAAAATTTTTCTATATTAGAATATGCAAAATCAACACAATGGATTAATCTCTACAATAAGATGTCCAATTATTACTGCTTACAAAAGGGATATAGAATTTCTCTTACAAAAGTAATGCACATTTTGGTAGGAATTGAACAACAGATAATGATTTACCCCAGATATCGAAATCCAAATTCATTTCCAATGTTTGGCGAAGAATCCTTGCGCCTTATAAATCAGATAAAGTTGTAATTTACTTAGATTCAAACAAAGGAACAATAGTATGTCAGAAACACCAATCTTCGGTTTTATAACTGTAAGGTCAACATCGACCAGATTGCCAGGAAAGTGTTTCTTACCATTTGGTGAAGTTAATGTGCTAACTCATGTTATCAGAAGAACTCGTCATTTCAACATCAAACCAATAGTTTGTACTAGCGTAGATCCTGCTGATGATAAGATCGCACAAATAGCAAAAAATGAATCTGTACAAATTTATAGAGGCCCATTAAATAATAAATTACGAAGGTGGGCCAATTGTGCACTTCAGTTTAATATCAAATCATTCCATACTATCGATGCAGATGACCCATTCTTTGATGGAGAGGAGATAAAAAAAAGCATCTATATACTAAATACCGAGTCACTAGATATGGTTTATCCTTCGGAATTA
>JADGBS010000004.1:31851-52747 GCA_015231325.1 Oligoflexia bacterium
CAGCGTTGGATATTCTTTATCCACAAAATTTGTCACACGAGCGGTATCAACGTTGCCTCAATACGCTGATACCGAAATGTATTGGTATTCTGTAGAAAAAATACCTAACATAAAAACCTTTATATTAAAAAACAATGCATCCGCCCCTCATAAATTACGATTAACGCTCGATTATCAGGAAGATTATTGGCTTTTAGAATCTGTTAGAAAAATTGTTGGTAACTACGCTCCAAGAGGTGAAGTCGATAAACTTTTTATTAACAATCCTGACTTGTATAAAATAAATTGGTTTCGAAACGAAGAGTGGAAACAAAAGCAGCTTGCATCAAAAATCAATGAGTAAGAGGAGTACTATTTATGTTTAATCACATTAATAACAAAGAATCGATCAAAGGGGAACAAGCTGCATTTGACCATCAAATACTCGATAGAATAAACAATGGGCACATCCCCGATCTGAGGTATCCGAATAGGAACGAGTGGTTTTATAATAATGTTTGGCGCGATCCACAATTTGTAAAGATGAGCTTTCTTGAAAATATCAACTTCCTCAATAAGTACTTACAACCAAATTCAAAGATTCTTGAAGTTGGTTGTGGGCCAGGGCACAATAGCCTTGAACTTGCCAGAAATGGGCACCATGTGGTCAGCCTGGATTTATCTCCCGAATGTATTAAAATTGCAAATAAAACCCTGGTCAATAACATCTACACTGAGAATTTTGGATCGCTAAATTATTTATGTGGTGATTTTTTGGAAATGGATATTCCTAATGCCCCCTATGATGCCGTTTTTTTCTATGGTGCATTATCACATTTTCCTGATATAGATTCTGTTATAGATAAAGTCAGTAATCTTTTACGATCTTCTGGTAAAATCCTTATTTATGATACAGGGGTCGATGTATATAATGAAAATGATGCATTGATATTTTTCATCATTAGGTCCCTGCTTTCGCTTACAGGGCATTATTATGAAAATAATTGTATTCCTAGCGATGAAAAATCATTGGAACAAGAAATAAATACAATTCTCTCTTATTTACGCTACACAAACAATGACGGAGTAAACGTACAATCTCCCAACGATAATTCACAAACATACAACACAATGATTCCTGCACTTGCAAAAAAATTCGAACAGGATCTCTTTATCCCCGATTGCTGCTTTTATAGGAATATAATTGGTGGGATTCGTTCAGAAAATAAAAACAAGGAGTATGAAATAGCCGCTTTTATAAAATTATTAGATTCATATCTAACCCAGAGGAATAGGCTAAGTTCCGCTTTTTTTTACTATGTAGGAAAAAAACGCTAGCAAAGTTTGTTAGCATCAATTCTAAATTTACATATCAGGAATTAATCTCTATGCATAATCAAAATAAATGTTCATCAGGGAAATACGGAGGAAAAGAACTAGAGTATCTTTTAGAATTTCTCGATCACGATAACCCTGTTAACAAAAGCAAAAAGTCGTGGTCCCAACGTTTTGAAGAGTCATTTTCTGAAAAATTAAAAGTAAAATACTCGGTAGCTGTTAATTCAGGAACATCAGGACTTCATGCAGCTATGTATGCAGCAAATATACAACCAGGTGATGAAGTTATAAGTCCTGCGCTAACCGTAATCATGGATGCATATGCAATAATACATGTTGGAGCAAAACCTGTTTTTGCAGATATTAACCCTCTAACACTAACAATTGATCCTAATGATATAGAACGAAAAATTACTTCAAAAACTAAGGCAATAATTGTTGTATCATTACAGGGTTTGTCCGCAGATATGGATCATATTATGAAAATCGCTGAAAAACATCAACTTGCAGTTATTGAGGATTCAGCACAAACATTACTGGGAAAATATAAAGGAAGGATGGCAGGTACTATTGGTCACATCGGTATTTTTAGCTTTGAAGCAAAAAAACATATTACATCAGGAAGCGAAGGGGGGATGATTGTAACTAACCATGATGAACTTGCTGTTAGAGCAAGAAAATTTTCTGGTATCGGCTACAGACACATGTCGGCCTTTGCCGGAAGAACATCATTGGCAATAAGTGATGTCCAGGATCCAAATTACTTAAGATTTGATACCATTGGTCTCAACTACAGGATGTCTGAAGTACAAGCAGCAGTGGGGTTGGCCCAGTTTGAGCGAGTTGAAGAGCTTCTAAGTAAAAGACAACAAGTCGCAAAATTTTTTGATGAGGCAATTGAGGGCTGTCAGTGGATGGTTAAACAGGAGACTCCCAGAAACTGTGAACACTCCTACTATACTTATGCAGTAAGATACCAGGGGACAGATAACCTAAACGTATCATGGAAAGAATTCTATGATAGATACAAGAAATTGGGTGGCGACGGTTTTTATGGAGCATGCATGATTCCTTACCTGGAGCCATCCCTGAACGATAAAGAAATTAATGGAGCTACCTTTAAACGTGGTTTGTGTCCAATTGCAGAAAGTGTTCAACAAGAAATTATGCAATTCAAAACAAATTATAGAGATATGGAAGTTGCCAAGAAAAAGGCCGAAATATTAAATACCTTAATTAATAAATTAAGTTGATGAGTGAAGTAAAAAGTGAAAATTAAAAATTTCTATCAATTTGGTATCGTTCAAGGAAGATTGATTCAGTCCCCTCCTGGTTGCCTGCAGTGGTTTCCCCAGGATTTTTGGGAAAGTGAATTTTTTCTTGCAAGTTCGATCGGATTTGGCTTTGTGGAATTGATAGCAGAAACTTATCATAATGAAAAAAATCCTCTTTGGAGAAATGAAGGTATCGATAAAATCAATGCCCTAGTAAAGAAGAATAATCTAATCATTCCAACTTTGTGTAACGACTTTATCGTTAAAAATCCGTTCACGAAACAAGAGGTAGTCGATCAAAACATTACTCTCTTGCAAAGAGGAAAATTGTTAGGGATTTCTAAGTACATCATGCCCTTTTTTGAGGTGAGCGAGCTTCGCGCGGACAATTATGAGTTATATAAAGATGGTCTTATTACTGTTGCCGATGCTGCAAAAGAACTTGGGATAGAAGTAACCATTGAAACAATACTGAACGGGAAAGAACTCATAACTTTTTTGGAGAAAATAAATCATTCGAACATTAGATGTGTCTTTGATACTGGGAACAGGATAGCTTATGGACATAATATTTACTCAGATATCATCGATCTTGGGAATGCAATTTCTCATTTTCACATAAAAGATAAAAATCAGCAGAATGAGAATGTTTTGCTTGGAACCGGGCTAGTCGATTTCATGAGGGTTTTTAAATCATTAAATGCAATTAATTATCAGGGACTTCTAACGTTCGAAACTACGCGAGGCAAAAATCCAATTGATACTGCAAAAATGCACAAGCAATATATTGAGTTTTTTATCAATGAGACATCTAAGTAAAAATGAATATTTCAAAAATACTTTTTGTTGGTCTCGGTGGAGCAGGACAACGACATTTAAGAATATTTCATTCTATATTGGGAAACAGTTGTAGTTATTTTGCATATCGCTCGTCCGCAAAAAAAGTCCCCTTTTTGAATCCTAACTTTTCTGTTGATAACAACTCCACACTAGAGTCCAGATATGACCTAAAATCATTTAATTCATTAGACAAAGCATTGAATGAGAGGCCCGATTTAGTAGTCATCTCAAACCCTACATCGCTACATATCGATATAGCGATCAAATCTGCCCAAAAAGGCATCTCGGTATTTATTGAAAAACCGTTCGCTTGTTCTTTAGATAGATTTAATGAATTCAGAGAACTGGCAAGTAATAACAACATCAATTTTTTTATTTCCTACCAACGAAGATATCATCCGCTTATTACAAAGATAAAAAAACTGATTGATTGTAATAAAATTGGAAAGATTATTTCTGGTGCTTTCTTTGTGTCATCATTCCTTCCTTCATGGCATCCATATGAAGATTTTCGAGAACTTTATGCAGCAAATGCCGATCTTGGTGGTGGAGTTTTACTCACAGAGATACACGAAATTGACCTTACTTACTTTTTCTTCGGTTTACCCAAATCAGTTTTTTGCTCTGGGGGGAATTTAGGATCTTATCCAATGGATGTCGAAGACACGGCACATCTAATTTTACGATATGAAAAATTTTCCATTCAACTTTGTATATCGTTTATTAAAAGACTCCCAAAAAGATCATTTTTTTTGGAAGGAACTGAAGGTGCCATTGACCTGGACCTTTTTTTGAATAAAATGGTTACATACAACTACACTGAAAATGAAATCACAAAGGAAGAAGATTTTTTAACAAATTTTTCCACTGATGATTTATTCCAATTACAAGCTAAGTCCTTTCTGTTCAACAATATTTCGTTAGATGAAAACTTAAAAACCGCCTTTGGTTCACTAAAAATAGTTGAAGCAGCAAAAATCTCTATGCAAGATAGACGGGAGATTGACATCACATGAGGGATCTTTTTAATCTGGATTCGAAGACAATTATAATTACTGGTGCAACAGGTCTTTTGGGCACAAAACACGTTGAAGCAGTTGCAGAATTTGGAGCAATCCCAATAGTATTAGATATTGACCAAAAAAAAATTGATCAATTGGTCAATAGAATAAGGAGCGAATACGATGTTGCTTGCTATGGGTATTTTACAGACGTCACTAATGAAATTGAAGTTAGAGATGTTTGTCAGACAATTGCAAAAAAGTTAGGAAAGATCGATTGCCTAATAAATAATGCGGCAAATAATCCCAAGATTGAGGACTCTGACAATATTAATTTCACTAGACTTGAAAACTTCAAACTAGAAACTTGGAATACAGATGTCGCAGTGGGACTCACAGGAGCTTTTTTATGTGCTAAGCATTTTGGATCAGAAATTGCTAAAAATCCTTCTGGAGGAACAATAATAAATATCTCCTCTGATTTGGGATTGATTTCCCCCGATCAAAGGCTTTATAGAAATGATTTTGTCGAAAATCATTTACAAAACACAAAACCAGTGTCATATAGCGTCGTAAAATCTGGTTTACTAGGATTAACAAAATACTTAGCAACATATTGGGCAGACGCGAATGTCAGATGTAATGCTATCTGTCCTGGAGGCATCATGAATAACCAGGACGAAGATTTTCTAAAAAGATTACACAACCTTATACCACTTGGTAGAATGGCAAAGCAAGACGAGTATAAAGGAATCATAGTATTTTTAGCATCTAACGCAGCGGCTTATGTCAATGGTGCAGTAATCAGCATTGACGGTGGTCGCACTGTCTGGTAGAGAAAAAGCCTAAATGTTAAAACAATTCAGTAATTCAATAATTGTATCAGGACGGCGTGTTTTCTGTGGTAACCCTCAATTAGCAGATATTGTGATATTCGATGAATCTGGTAGCTACTATGTTCGTCAAGCCATTAATAAGAACCGTAGTATCATCATCTTCAACACAAGACCGAAGGAAGACATCTATCTAGGATATAAGGTTTTTTTGAATTTAGTCCATCTGACCGTCCGCTTCAAGTTTCTCAAAGAATTAGCTACAGAACGTAAAGGAAGACGACTCTTCCTTCGACTCATTTACATTGAAGCTTGTTTTATGGCAATCAAACCAAAGGCCATAGTAACCTTTATAGATAACTGTGGGATTTTTCATCGACTTTCAAAAAAATGTCGGAGGTTTCCGTTCATCGCCATCCAAAATGGCTTCAGACCACGTCCTCATCCCTGTGACACTAATGATTACTCAGGTTATTACCTACAACACCTATTTTGTATGGGCAACCACACTATTGAATCATTCGCAAAAATGGGATACCAAGTTGAAAACTTTCATCCAGTTGGTTCTCTATTGGCAAGTCTTTATTTTGATCACAAACGGCCTATTCCCAACAAAGAGTATGATATTCTTGTAGTATCTTCATGGCGGGGAAACATCGGATATAAGCAAGATGTACAAGACACCATGCGTTCGATGAAGATAATGGATCTGCTCTTGAGCAAGTATATCCTGGAAAGGGGTCTTCATGCCGCAATTGTGCTGCGCTCTGAAAGAAATTCAGCAGATTGGTTTATCCCAGAAATTGGTATGCATGAGGAAGCTTATTACCGTGAGATATATGGTAATGAAATTGAAATTGTGGATGTTGATTTTTCAAAAGAGAGGATCATCCATTCGGTTATACAAAATAGCAGAATTATAGTATCATGTATGAGTACAGCACTTCTTGAAGCCTTTGGAAAAGGCAAGAAAGTACTTTTTTGTAACTTTACAGGAAAGGAGTGGTACTATCAAGATTTGCCACCATCGATCGTCACCACAGTTCACAACTATGAATCTTTTGCCCAGACTCTCGACACCTTAAGAAGTATCCCCATCGATGAATATATTTATATCAACCAAAAAGATCAACAACATTATATGGATTTCATTGAGAACGAACCTACTTACCAAAGAATATCAAATAAAATAGAACAGATCATCGACAGTTTTAACGTATAGATTCTTTTAACAGCATGAACACAGGGAGCTTGACCTATCAGAGTGATTTCAACGGCCATCATCACATCAAATTTAACTGCTAAAGCATATTTTTGAAGGAATGTTGAAACACTGCTGTGAAGATTTTCATGAAAACAAAGACGTAACCTCTAATCTGCTTTTAGTAAATTTTACAGACGTGCCGGATAATGAATTTCATAGTTGTCTATGCGAGGCAAATAGAGCACTGCTAAATGCCTATTTTGAACATCTTCGCGTTAAATCCATAGAAACTGCCCATCGACTATATTTCGAAAAAGATGTAACATTTCGCGGATTCCGCCAGACATAGTCACTTGCAGTGAACAACGATCGGTAAAACAATCTATGCCTTCATGTCAGTTAGATTATCGCCCAGATATTGATGGTATTAGAGCAATTGCTGTTTTATCCGTAGTAGGTTTCCACGCTTGCCCAGAACTGATTAAGGGTGGTTTTGTCGGAGTAGATATTTTCTTTGTGATTTCAGGATTTTTGATTTCAAATATAATCTTCAAAAATATCAATGAAAATAAATTTAGTTTTATAGATTTTTACTTACGACGCATTAGAAGAATTTTTCCCGCGCTTGTGCTAGTTCTTCTAGCATGTTTTATAATCGGTTGGTTTACACTTTTTGTCCAAGAGTTTACACAGCTGGCAAAACACTTGGCCTCTTCGGCCGGATTTATTAATAATTTTATTCTATTGAGAGAAACAGGCTACTTCGATACAAGTTCTGATCTAAAACCACTTTTACATTTATGGTCACTTAGCATCGAAGAACAATTTTATATAGCATGGCCTCTATTTGTCTCTCTGATGTGGCGTAAAAAATCACTGTTTCCTGCCCTACTAATGTGCATGTTTATATCCTCTCTGGGGCTGAACCTTTATTTAACAAGCATTTATCCGGATATTGCTTTCTATCTTCCGCTTACAAGATTTTGGAAAATTTTGATTGGTTGTTCATTTTCCTATTTTAAAATGATCGTTCCTAAAAAATTTAGCATGGGGGAAGATCTTAGTAGTACAGTATCAGTATGGGGACTAATTCTGATACTGATCAGTGTCTTTTGCTTAAGTAGAGGTAAGTCATTTCCTGGAGGATGGGCATTAATTCCAACAATGGGTACACTTTTCCTTATTGCTGCAGGGAATAAATCTTTAATCAATAGAAAAATTTTAAATAATAAACTTTTAGTTTTTATCGGCCTTATTAGTTATCCTCTATATTTGTGGCACTGGCCTTTACTTGCATTTGTTCGAATTATTTCGGGGAAAAGCGAAACATTTGCAACTAATATACTCGCAGTAATATTGAGCATTGGATTAGCATGGTTGACATATTTATTTATTGAGCTACCCATCCGAAAAGGTAATAGAAAAACTAAAAAAATTATTCCAATATTTCTCTGTTCATTTATGTGCATAATCGGAATTATTGGATCAACTATATTCACCCTTAAAGGACTACCATATCGAAAAATCAATAAAAATTTTAATTACGCAATACTTTTAGAAGATCCTCTCATGTATCCAGAAGCTTCGAATTGCTTAAAATCAAATTTTAAAGGTCAAGAAAGAGAGTTGGTGGGCAGATGCTCTCAATTCGTTCAAAATCCCAAGGTATTGCTTTTAGGTGATAGTCATGTTGGTCATTACTACCCAGGTCTCAATAAAGAAAATATTCCTGCTACTGTTATCTGGAATGGTGGTTGTCCACCCATGGGAAATTTAGTTCTTGACAAAGCAAACTGCAAAGAGCGTTGGAAAGTTCTACAGAAATTCGCAATTGCTAATAGAGAGAATATAAAAATAATCTTACTTTCAGCTTATTTTTCTCTTTACTTGAATGACAAATTACCGAACGGAAAACCTTCCGACTATTTTAAAACCCTACAAAAAGAGATCTCAGCAGACAAAAAATCTGGTCTCAGCATTAATGATAATACCGCTATTGATAAATTCAAAAAGGGGCTATTTGGCTCTATCAATTTTTTTGTAAATAATGGATTTAAAGTTGGTATAATTTTGGACATACCAGACTTCCCTTTTTCAGGATCAGAATGTTTTTCGACGGGAGCTAGACCCTTCTCAAGGTTCATTCCATTCCTAAATAAAAGAGGGGTAAAAGACTGTGAAATACCTTTAGAATATGTCACAAAACGCCAACAAATTTATCGTAAAATCGTCAAGGAGGTGGCCTCTTCTATTAAAGGAATTAAGGTATTCGACCCATTGCCATATTTTTGTACAAAAGAGAAATGCAGTCTTATCATCAACCAAAAGATCGCCTATTGGGATGACAATCACTTAAATACTTATGGCAGCAATGTATTAGCAGTAAATTTAAGTTCTTGGTTGAAATCAAATTACAAACTGTAATTTGGACTGTATTTATAACTTTACTTACTTAAGAAAAACGGTCGTAATTACTCTCCATTATTGCACAGCAGGAACAGATCATTACTAATGATAAAAAATGATAATTATTTGTTAATAACTAATGCCGATGTAAGAACCTGGCAATATGACAGGCCAACACTTTGTCTTGGTGCATGGTGCAGGAATTACGATAATTCTGAAAAATGGGCCAACTTAAATCCAAGTATCCTCCCCTATCATTGGGAGGATAGAGATAAGCTTTATAAGGACTACCGGTATCTTCATAAAGTATATGAGTCATTGCTTAATGAGACGAGCTCTAAGTTAAATGAATTGCATGGAACCGTCTATTCTACTCGTTATTGGCGCATATTAATCGGACCGTGGCTTTTGTATTTTACAGAAATGTTATTTGATAGATGGGAGTCCATTCAAGCGGCCATCAATAGATACAACATAACTAGTACCATTATATTGGATTTTCCACCTGAAATGACAATTCCAAAGACGATGTACGACTTCAGGAATAAGTTCGTTTCCGATGAATGGAATCACGCAATATTTGCCAAAATTATTACAGGATGGACAAACATTGCTTATGATTATATAAAACATGACGAGCAGAATACTATACACCCAACAGGCACCTGTCGATTTAATAGATACTCATTAGGGAGGATTAGAGGCTTTTTTACTAATCTACTTTTGAAGACAGCAAAAAATTTTTCAAGAGAAACTGATGCAGTTTTGGTTGCAACGTATCTTCCATTTTTTACTGATTTTTTACTACAACTATCTCTTAAACAGATTCCTATCATACATCATACTGAAGCAGCTCCCAACATTGGTGCCGATTTACAACTTAGAAACAGCATACAAACCACGGCGAAAAATTTCGAAGGATTTGAAAATTGTATCAGAACTCTTTTATTTCAAAATATTCCAACACTATATCTTGAAGGGTATTATGCCCTTAGGGAAAAAGTAAAAAAATTAAAATGGCCTAAAAAACCAAAAATAATATTTACTTCAGTAGCATACAATTCTGATGATGTTTTCAAAGCTTGGGCCGCACAATGTGTGGAGGAAAAATCTCATCTCATTATTGGACAACACGGAGGAGCACTTGGTTCTTCGCTAATATCATCTTCCAGAGATCACGAACTGGCAATTTCCGATCGCTATCTCACCTGGGGTTGGACCTTAGAAAACCCTAAACAATACCCTGTAGGAATATTGAAGCAACTTTGTAAAAGAAAGGCCAGATGGAATCCTTCTGGCCTTTTATTATTAGTGACAAGTGTAATGCCAAGGTATAGCTATATACTAGGTAGCTATCCCGTTTCCACTGAACAAACTGAAAAAGCTTTAAATGACAATTATATTTTTGTACAAGAGCTAAATCGAGAAATCTATAAGCTACTGAGAGTAAGACTCTTTTTGCCTGATTGGGGTTGGAATCAGTCAAAAAGATGGACGGATATATTTCCAGACATAATTTTAGATTCTGGAAAATCGCCAATGGAGGCGTCATTAAAAAAAGCTAGATTAGTTGTAGTGGTCTACAACGGTACCGTGTTATTAGAAACAATGTCACAAAATATCCCAACGATCATTTTTTGGGATCAAAAATATAATGAGCTTCACCCAGATGTGGTTCCTTATTTTATCTTACTGGAAGATGTAGGCATCTTTCATAAGGAACCAGTAAGTGCTGCCCGAAAAGTTCAAGAAATATGGAATAACGTAGAAATGTGGTGGAAAAGCAAAAAAGTACAGGACGCAAGAAATGCATTCTGTGCCTATATGGCGAAAAAACCGCGAAATCCTATTAGCGTTTTAAAAAATTCTTTGAAAATTACAGATTCAAATTTAGATTCCCAAAAACATCTACAAATATGAATACAAAGGTAAGGGTTTAATACATGCTAAACAATAAATCGATACTTGTTACTGGTGGAACTGGGTCATTTGGAAAAAAATTCATTTTGACAATATTTAAAAAGTTTACACCTAAGAAGGTAATCGTTTTTAGTCGAGATGAATTAAAACAATATCAAATGCAACAAATGGACCCCTTCAAAATTCATGAAGATAAAATACGATATTTTATCGGAGATGTTCGAGATGCAAGACGCTTGGAGATGGCATTTGAAAATGTTGATTGCGTTATTCATGCGGCCGCATTAAAACAAGTTCCTGCTGCAGAATATAATCCATTCGAAGCTATAAAAACAAATATCCATGGTGCCCAAAACGTTATTGAAGCTGCGCTGAAGAATAATGTGAAATTGGTTGTTGCATTAAGTACCGATAAAGCGGCTGCCCCTATTAATCTCTATGGAGCAACAAAACTAGTATCTGATAAATTATTTATTTCTGCCAATAACTATAGAGGTTTTCGTGATGTCAAATTCTCGGTTGTTCGATATGGAAACGTTATGGGTAGTAGAGGATCTGTTATTCCACTTTTTTTATCCAGGAAAACAACTGGATTTATCCCCATCACCGATGATCGAATGACTCGCTTCAATATTACTCTCCAACAAGGGGTAGATTTTGTTCTTGATGTCCTATTAAGAATGTATGGCGGCGAAATATTTGTTCCTAAAATACCATCATACAAGATACTCGATCTGGCCGATGCGATTGCCCCTGAATGTAAAATAAAGGTTATTGGCATTCGTCCTGGCGAAAAAATCCACGAAGAAATGATCACTGAATCTGACTCAATTAACACCATCGAATTTGATAAATATTTTGTCATCTTGCCAACCGCGGGATTGTGTGATAAAGACGTTTATATCGGAAAATGTGGTACCCCCTACGGAAAGTTTTGCGAATATGGTTTCAAATATAGCAGTGATACCAATAGACATTTTCTTAGCAAAGATGATTTAAAAACATTACTAAAAGAGAATCGTATCGATCTTGACTGACCTCCGAGAATAAGATGATTGCTGCTATAATTCAAGCACGGATGAGCTCGACTAGACTACCAAACAAGGTGCTGTTGAACTTATGCGGACAACCGTTACTGTGGCATATAGTGAACAGGTTGAAATTTTCCAAAAAAATAGATCGGATCATCATAGCGACTACAAAAAACCCAAGAGATGATGTGATTGAACAATGGTGTCGCGATAATTGCCTTGATTTATACAGGGGACATGAGAACGATGTTCTTAGTCGTTACTATGAAGCAGCAACTTTATATAAAGTTGACACTATTGTCAGAATTACTGCTGATGACCCGCTAAAAGATCCGGAGGTGGTTGATGATACCATCACTATCTTCCAAACTCACAATTTAGATTTCTGTTACAATAACAATCCTGCTACGTTTCCTGAAGGTCTCGATGTAGAGGTTTTTTCATGGAAAGCATTGTCAATAGCAAATGAACAGGCTTCAGCTCCATATGAAAGGGAGCATGTGACTCAATATTTATTCAAAAAACCCGAACTTTTCAAACAAAAAAATTATGCCCTTAAACAAAATTTTTCTTACCTGAGGTGGACGCTTGACGAAAAAGAAGATTTTGAAATGATACAAAAAATATATGGTGAACTTTACAGAAAAGACCGCATATTTTTGTTTAAAGATATTTTAACACTACTGGAAAACAACCCTGAAATAGAAAAAATCAATTCATTTGTAAAAAGGAGTGCAATGTATATTTAGGCATCCGAGTAGAACTAATCAACTCATTAAGAGGTAAAAACACAATGAAGAGAATCTCTGATATTGAAAAAAAATATGTCATGGAAGCACTTGATAACGAATTTGCTAGTTCAAAAAACAATGTTTTTAACCAACGAATGGAAATCGCCTTCTCTAAAAAAATTGGAGCTTCATTTTCCATCGGACATGTGAATGGAACAGCAACGATGCATACTGCTTTGAATGCATTAAATGTCGGTACAGGGGACGAAGTGATTGTACCTCCGTTAACTATGTCCAGCACTTCGCTGGCCGTCTTGCAAAATGGCTCTCTTCCAGTATTTGCAGACATCAATTTAGATACCTTTAACATTGACGTAAATTCTATTGAAAAAAATATCAGTAATAAAACGAAAGGCGTTATCACCGTCTCCCTATACGGACTTACTCCCGATTATGATAAAATAAACAGACTTTGCAAAGAGCGGAACCTTTTTTTGCTTGAAGATAACGCTCAATGTCTATTAGGAAAATACAAAAACAAATTTGCTGGTAATTTTGGAGATTTTAGTAGCTTTAGTTTTCAAGCAAGTAAGCACATCACTTGCGGAGAAGGTGGTATTTTAACTACAGATAACGAAGATTTGGCCGACAGGGCCAGAAGATTCAGTAGTTTGGGATATGCCGGCATAGGTGCTAACAAAGGAAAAATAACAAAAGAAGACATCCAAGATCCTAGTTACGACCGACATCTCTGTATTGGATTCAATTACCGCCTATCTGAGGTCAACGCTGCAGTTATACTGGGCCAAATTGAGCGAGCAGATGAACTTGTGGCACAAAGAGTAGCTGTTGCAAAAATTTATGATGATGCTATCTCCGATTCTAATATCTTTATCAAACAAAAAATTCCTCAAGAGTGCTCTAATTCTTATTGGTCTTACGCCTTGATACTCAATACAAATTCCCCAGAAATAGACTGGTATAAATTTAAAAAAATTCATAACGCAAACGGTGGGGAAGGTTATTATGCGGCCAGAAATGCCAGAGTATATTGCTAAAAAAAACAGGCCCATTATGCTAGCTACGGGGGACAGTACTCTGGCAGAAGTAGATGAAGCACTTAGAGTCATAAACAAAAGTGGAAATCCGAACGTCATTTTGCTTCAATGCATCACCAATTATCCTTCAAAAATAGAAAGCGCAAACATCAATGTATTAAAAACATACCAAGTTGCTTTCGACATCTTAACAGGATATTCTGACCATGCTCCTGGGTATGTTGTACCTTTAGGTTCTGTGGCCATCGGCGCGGTAGTGATTGAAAAACATTTCACTCTAAATAAAAATGATATCGGTCCCGATCACCCACACTCCATGGAACCGACAGAATTTAAAAAAATGGTCGAATACGTAAGGCAGCTTGAAAAAGCTATGGGATATGGACTAAAAAATGTAGTCGAAGAAGAAAGGGAAACTGTCATAGTCCAAAGACGCTCAATTTATTCGGCAAAAAATATCCCAGAAGGAAAGATCATTGAACCCAACGACTTAGTAGAATTGAGACCTGCTATCGGCATCCCACCCAAATATAAATCACTACTCATTGGGAAAAAGGCAAAAAAATTCATTGCAATTGACACTCCAGTTACTTGGGATCATTTTTTGTGCTAAGCGAACGAGAAATTTTCATAGCTCTTGTTGATAACGACTTCTTGCAAATTTCTGATGCAATCGTTCTACTTGAGGGAGATGGTCCATTTAGAATAAAACATGCCATTGAATTATTCACAGGTGGCTGGGCCAAAAATATTTTGTTGTCAGGTGGAAATATTAACTTCGCATATGGTAGTTATCCCCTAACAATGTTCCTTCCTGAATTTTACAACAAAGACATTCCTAAGAAATCGATTATATGCGAATCTGTTTCTCAAAACACTCGAGAGCAGGCCATTGAAACTCTCAAAATTGCTATCGCAAAAAAATGGAAGAAAATTATATTGGTAGCATCTGCTTATCATCAGTACCGTGCCTATTTAACATTCTTGAGCGTTTTCTTAAAATCTGACGAACAAATTACTATTATCAATTCTCCCGTAAAACAGCTATCTTGGTTTTCTAAAAATGAATGGGGGGATAGATACGAGCTGCTTTTCCAAGAATTTAAAAAGATAGAACAGTATCGCATGAAAGGACACATTGCTTCTTATCAAGAAGCAATTGAATATCAAAGATGGAAAGAAAGAGAATTAGTCTCATAGATGCAAAAAAATTATTCAAAAATAATTTTATCGGCCCAGAACAACTTGAATCGATAAAACACGAAATAAAACTATTGTCTCCTTTTGAAAAAAAGTTAACACTTCCTGAAATTATTATTGATAAAGAGATAATTAAGTTTCCAGAAGACTATATTCTGGTACTTGGGATTCCTTTTCTAATTGACAATTCTTTACTTACAATAAACAACTTAAAAAATATCTTTAATGACTCCTCTGATTATAAAAAACCATTTTTTTACAATCAAGATTGGTACTTAAATGAGGAATTCGCCTGCAAAAGAACTTTAGAGTACAAATGGTACTTATTAAAAAAATCAATTTTTAATGATTCCCCAGGAGTTAGTCCAGAAAAATTTATTCTGAAAAATCACCATAAAAACATTCAACTCCCATCGGCAATTTTATGCACATATGTATTTTTTTGTCACTATTTCCTTACGAATGGAGAAAAACTGTGGCAATTTAACTACGTCTGGTGCAGTGATATCGACGTGAATAATGACCAGATATATGTAGGGAGATATGATGATCCCTCCGGAGTAGCGAAATCTGGGTTCAGTATTCACAGACATTTAAAGATTAGAACTTCCCACGGAATTATTGATATGTTGTGATGATTCAGACACGAACCTAATGTAGTTTCTAAAATTGATTCCAATCCCAATTATGTATTCATAACTGTGAGTATTAATGAAAAAGGCAAGAGTTGCACTTATAAATCCACCAATACTAGCAAATAACACAACAATACACATAAGTTTAGGTTATCTTGCCACATCCCTAATACACAGTGGACATGAAGTAAAAATTATTGATGCGTGTGCACCGTACAAAAGATTGGAAAAGGAACAAATAATAAAAGAAATCCTTGACTTTGATCCAAATTTCATTGGGATAACTCTTAATATAGTTGAAATTCCCTCAATATATCAGTTTATTAGAGAATTAAGAAAGCTTAGAATCCCTATTGTTGCTGGAGGGCCACATGCAAACGTTTGCCCGGAAGAATGCTTAGATCATGGTGTCGATATTACTGTGTTGGGTGAAGGGGAAGAGACTATTATCGAACTTTCGGATTATTTTGCGAAAAACAGTTCGGATTTAAACAATATAAAGGGATTGTGTTTCAAGAAGGATAATGGAGCTATATTCAGGACAGAAAAAAGGAAACTGATTGAAGACCTCGATAAAATCCCATTTTTGCCATTTGAATATTTCCCGATTAGAAACTACACTGGAAGCGACGACCCCAATTCTAGTAGTACCTTTTGGTCACTAACAAGCAGTAGAGGTTGTCCATTTAATTGTATCTTCTGTTGCAGTCATAATATGTTCGAAAGGGTTTGTAGAAAAAGATCTGCTGAAAACGTCTTTCAAGAGGTCGAATCTCTGGTAAACAAATATGGTGCAAAAAAATTTGCTTTTCAAGACGACGAAATATTAAGATCTAAAAAAAGAATACTGCTGTTTTGTGATCTTATAGAGAAAAATAATTTAGATATTAAGATATCCATAAGAACAAGAATCGACAGCATAGATACAGCTTTGTTAAAACGTATGAAACAAGTCGGCTTTTATAGGATTAGTTTTGGAATAGAATGTTGGAATGATGATTCTCTAATGGCCGTGAATAAAAAATACACTGTTGAAAAAATGAAAAAAGGATTTTCGTATTTACAGGAAGCTAATTATTCCTATTTAAACTTTAACGGCATAATTGGTTTCCCTTGGGAAAAAAAGGAACACTTGAAAAAAAGTTTAAAAACCATTTCTCAAATTCCCAAAAATTTTAAATATTACATTGGGATGGTATTACCAATCCCTTTTCCTGGAACAGAATTATATACTAAATACCACGAGAATTTTGGATTCACTAAATGGTGGTTAGACCCTAAAAATCACGTAATAAATATTAACAGAAATAATCATATTCCGTTTTTTTTGAAATTCACTCAAGAGTACTACCCCTTGTATATGACAAACGTTTACTGGAAATACAATGATCGATGGAAAAAAGAGATAGAATCCTTTTGTTGGAAAGTCTTCAAGTTGAGCATAAAGAGACATCTAGGAATAAAAGATGTCTTTTTCGCTTATTACTTATCTCGAATCTCTCGTTTCTTATGGCTGAGAATTCCTACTTTTGAAAAAAAAATATTTGCCTTTGTGCCAAAATCATATATAAGAAATATTGAAAAAATAATATACTACAAACAGGAGTAATTGAAATTTAATACAAAGTATCGCTATTGTATTTTTACTCGCCATTAAAAAAATCAAGATCCAATATGCAGGTTTAGAATGGAAAATCTTACAGGCCAAAACATGTACCGTTTAGTATCTGAATTATTTCCAATTAATCGGAGTATTACTGGAAACGGCACTAGAAAAACACTCTCTTTTCTATCTCAAATCCTTCCAGAAATGAATATCTTTGAAATTCCAAGCGGAACAAAAGTTTTTGACTGGATCGTGCCTGATGAGTGGAACGTCAATGAAGCATGGATAAAAGACGAAGAAGGGAAAAAAATTATCGATTTTTCACACAATAATCTTCATCTAATGGGATATTCCACTCCAATAAAAAAAACACTATGCCTCGAAGAACTACAGAACCATCTTTTCTCATTGCCAGACCAGCCAAACGCAATTCCCTATATTACCGCCTACTATAATAAAGGAGACAGATGGGGATTCTGCTTAAAGGATAATGATAGAAAACAACTAAGGCACGGAAATTATGATGTATACATTGATAGTGTATTAACTCCAGGTCATCTCACTTACGGGGAAGTGGTCCTTCCGGGTAAGGAAGACAGAGAAGTATTAATTTCAACCTATATATGTCATCCATCTATGGCCAACAATGAGTTATCTGGTCCTGTTGTTGCTATCTCAATTCTGGATTGGCTTAAAAAACAAAAAGAAAGAAAGTATACATATCGAGCAGTGTTTATTCCTGAAACGATAGGTTCGTTAGTATATCTTGATAAACATTTTAAACACCTTAAGGAAAAATTAGATGCTGGTTTTGTCCTTACATGTATTGGGGATAATAATTCTTACTCCATGCTCGAATCTCGCTATGGAAAGACTCTCGCTGATAAAGTGGCAAAACATGTTCTAAAATATCACTTTCCCAACTTCAATACATACTCTTTTCTCGAACGGGGAAGTGACGAAAGACAATATTGCGCTCCAGGATTTGATCTACCAGTTTGTAGCTTAATGAGAACAAAATATAGCTGTTACCCCGAATACCATACTTCACTCGATAACCTTGACTTTATATCCCCAGAAGGACTTTATGGAGGATTTTGTGTTGTTCAAAAATGCATCATGTTGCTTGAAAAAAACCACACTTATAAAACTAAAATATTAGGTGAGCCACAACTCGGAAAAAGAGGTTTGTATCCAACGATTTCAACGAAGGCCACAAACCAAAATGTTAGAAGAATGATGAATTTAATTGCCTACTCAGATGGAACAAAAGACCTTATAGACATTGCTGAAACCATTGGTGAAAATTGTTTGGATTTAATCGAATTGGCAGAAAAACTTGTAAATTTTGATATTTTAGATATTTTACAGCGTTAACCATGAATAAATTATTTGAATATCCTTATGCAATTTCTTTGCTTCAAAGAAAAAGAAAATTTATTAAAAAAGAGTTGATCTCTCGTATCAAGGAAAATAATTCTTCTCGCTTGATTAGAATTGCCATCTTGGGAGGAGGCAATTCTAGTGAAATTTCTCAAATGATTGAATTGTTTTTATTGCAATGTGGATTTATTCCAGAAATATACGAATCCGGCTTTAATCGATATTATGAGGAAGTAATCTTTGATACCGGTTCTCTCAATAAATTTACTCCAGATGTCGTCCTTATCCATGTGACACAACGCGATATCGAAAATCTTCCTAATATTTATGACAAAATTGATGTCGTTAATTCTAAGATTGAAAAGGAATTCCTTAAGTATAAATCTATTTGTGAAAATTTAATTTTAAAATTCAAATGTCCCATAATTCATAATAATTTCGAATATCCTGAAAGTCGACCTATGGGTAATTTGGAAGCATCAAGCTATTGTGGGAAAATATATTTTATTAATCAATTAAATGAAAAATTATACAAGTACTGCACCGATACAGCATCTATATTTATTAACGATCTAAATTACCTAGCGGCATCTTTTGGTCTTCATAAATGGCACGATTCAAATGCTTGGTGTAATTACAAATTTGCATACAATCTAGATGCATATCCCTTTATTGCTGCAAACATAGTTAATATTATCAAAGCAATTAAAGGCATAAGTAAAAAATGTCTAGTTTTGGACCTAGATAATACCCTCTGGGGAGGTGTGATTGGAGACGATGGAATAGAAGGAATTTTGCTCGGAAACGGTAACCCCATCGGGGAAGCATTTCAATTATTTCAAAAATATATAAAACGCCTCAAAGAAAGGGGGGTAATTCTGGCCATTTGTTCAAAGAACGAAATTCAGAGCGCGATTGATGGTTTTTCACATCCTAGCTCCATTTTAAAATTTGAAGATTTTGCTGAAGTTGAATGTAGTTGGAATTCCAAGGTAGATGGGTTAAAAAAAATTGCATCGAAACTCAATATCGGATTGGATAGCATCGTATTCTTTGACGACAATCCTGCCGAGAGAAAATTAATTTCCGATAATTTACCACAAGTATCAGTTCCAAACATAGGTGAAGATGTCGGAAACTATCTTGATATCTTAGATAAATCTGGTTTTTTTGAAACTACTAAGGTTTTGGATGAAGATTTAAAGAAAATTTCATTTTACAAACAGAATGCAGAACGTAATGCTCTACAGTTAAAATATGAAAATCATCACGATTTTCTGCTTTCATTGAAAATGAAAGCTGAAATTAAAAATTTCAGCAGACCAAGCGTTGATAGAATATCTCAATTAATTAATAAGACAAACCAATTTAATTTAACAAATAAAAGGATGGATCAAACAATAGTTGATTCATTAATTGATCAGCCTAACTTTATGACATTATGCGCTAGGTTAGAAGATATCTTCGGTGACAACGGCCTAGTGTCTGCACTAGTGGGGCAAATAAAAGATCATTGTTTATATATAGATTTATGGGTCATGAGTTGTAGAGTTTTTAGTCGTAATCTCGAACTTGCTATCTTTGACACATTGATAGAAAAATGTATCCAGCAGAACATAAAAAAAATCCAAGGTGTTTTTCATGAAAGTAAAAAAAACGCAATAGTATCATGCCTTTATCAGCAATTGGGATTCAATACATCTGGCAACGGTACCTGGGAAATGACAAATCTAGATAAATATATCCCTCTTAATCAAGTAATCGAGGTTACCAAATGAGACAAGAGTTATTAGATTATATTTATTCTAAAGACAGATTTCAGAAAAAGAAATTAACTACGTTGCTAAAAAATAAACGAATCGAGCAAGATCTCGATCAATTTTTATTGAAATATTCTCACTTTATGGAAAAGGAGAAAATTTCCTTTAAAGAACTTGGAAATTCGTACCTACAAATGGTCAATGATATGCTGACGTCTCGATTAGATTTTAATCGAAATGGAGTGTATTCACGCAAAAATCAAGCTGATGCGATAAATGAAGTTTACAACCGGCCCGAAGTGATGACCCGGTACATGCTAGGATTGGCATTATCGCAGTTTTTATGGATCCAACATTATTCCTTATTTTCTTTTTACAAGAGCATGCTTACACATTTAGAATTATCTAAGAAGAAAACTTTCCTAGAAGTAGGAAGTGGTCATGGATTATTCCTGTTGGAATTATTGAATATTATAAGCGATGAAGTAATAGTTGATGTTGTAGATATCAGTGAGACGTCACTCTCAATTTCTAAAAAAATTGTCACTGAATTAAAACCAGAAAAAGTTACCTACCTTAACTTCATTAATTCGGATATAAATAAGTTTAGAAAAAACTTCCTATATGATTTCATTACTATAGGAGAAGTTATTGAACACGTCGAAGAACCAAAAAAGATCTTAATATCAATCAGTGA
>JADGBS010000050.1:0-7990 GCA_015231325.1 Oligoflexia bacterium
CTAGATCACTTTGAACAAAAACTTTTCAAACTTCCAAATACCATGAAAACTGAGGCAGGTAAAAAACTGGCAACAAACAGAACAGCAACGATGCGACAATTTTTGGACATGCTAGCTGAAGAAATTTTTACTTCATAATCAAGGAGATGACCTTATATTAATTTATTATGATCAATTTATTCCATCTCGCAAAAAGTACCCATGGTAGCATCAAATCTTTTGTAATATGTGCCCGAAATATATGCCCGATAATTCCCTGTGACATATTCAATTTCTAGTATTCTTTTAAATATAGGAATTGAATCAAAGTAAATTACACTTTGTCAAAATTGAATATATCAAACCAAAACAATTTAGTATTATTGATAATAGATGGTATGTTTTTCTTTAAATTGCTAAAGGTAAAACCTATATCGATCGAAGAGATAATCGGTTTGAATTTTCGGAGTATGTCGGAGTATGTTTTCAGAGTATAAATATCTACTCGATGGAAGACGGCCCGAGATAAATTTGATTCACTTAGGAGGAGAGTATGAGAAAACTATGTTTTTATTTGATGGCCAGTAGTGTTGTGTTGACGGTATTGGGGTATGCTGACGAAGAAGGGAAGTACGTTATAGACGTAAATGAGTGTAGGTGCTGTCCCAAACGCCCCGTTACACGACCCCTCAAAGGATGTAATTTTCCCTATAAGTGCAAAGACCCAAAGCTAGAAGGCACCTGTACGGAGTTCTTGTTGGGGTCGGGCACGCCCGTTAAAAGGACCTGGTGTGATGGCGAATGTGAACGTATACCATTTTTTCCAAAAAAACCTGAAGCACCTGTGAAAACCATTGAACCTACTGTTTCGAAATAAGTTTTCTTAAAATAAAAATATAATTACAGAAATAAATCAGTACTAATGTAACGTTCCCCGGCATCTGGAAAAATTACTACTAAATTTTTACCCCTAGCATAATCACGCTCAGCAAATTTCCTTGCTGCACAGTAGGCGGCCCCCGAAGATATTCCGCATAGAATGCCCTCTTCGATCGCCAGCTTTTGTGCTTGCTCAATTGCCTCTTTTGAGGATATTTGGATAATCTCATCTATTATTTTGGTATTTAAAATAGAAGGTTTAAATCCTGCACCGATTCCTTGAATTTTGTGAGGAGAGTGAGCGCCACCTGATAAAATCGCCGACTCTTGTGGTTCTACCGCAATAATTTTTACATTAGGATTTCTATCCTTTAAAACTTCACCAACTCCTGTGATGGTACCGCCAGTTCCAACTCCTGCCACAAAAAAATCTACCCCTCCGACAGGAATCATTGCTTGCCAAATTTCTTCTGCAGTGGTGGCCCGATGGATGGCGGGATTTGCAGGGTTATCAAATTGACGTAACATTACGAAGTCATCGGAACTGGCAAGCATCTCTTCTGCTTTACTGATTGCTCCGCGCATACCTTGCGCTGCCGGTGTTAAAACTATTTTTGCACCGAGATGAGTAAGAATTTTTCTTCGCTCAATACTCATACTTTCCGGCATAACGAGTATTAAGCGATATCCCCTGCTGGCACAAACCACCGCCAATCCGATACCAGTATTGCCACTAGTCGGTTCCAATATTGTCTTCCCTTTTTTTAGTGATCCTCTTTCCTCTGCATCCGTTAGCATGCTTATAGCGATACGGTCTTTAACTGAAAAACCGGGATTAAAGCATTCTAACTTGGCATAAATGTTGGCGCAAAAGGGGCGAACTATTTTAAGCAGTGGTGTATTTCCTATTAACGCGGAAATATTATCTACAATGGCCGGTTTACTTGTCATGTTATACTCCTTGTACTCAAAATGAATACTCCAAATGAAAAATCTATATTCATAAATTCTCAATCTATCTTCAACTAGCATCCCTAAATACAAAAATTTATGTTGTCTGTAAATTCTCTATTTTAAATTTATTTTATCGTCAAAGATTGGAAATAGTTTTCAACTTAAAAAATCGGACCATCCACTGTTTTGATCACTTCTCATAGTATTATTAATGAAGGCAGTTGCGAGGGAGTAAGCACGAGGGAGTAAGCACGAGGGAGTAAGTACCACTCGACCTTTTTTACATCAAACCCCTTGTTTGCTACTAATTACATTAATTATCTTTCATCTTGGTTTAATCGCCACCAGTTTTCCTCTGATATGGGCAGTGTCCTTGAAAGTAAGGAATCAGCGGGAAAGCTTGACAAGTGCGAGGTCGACGATCGTACACTGAACACCTTTTCTGTAAATTTAAATACACACACTCTCCACTCGCCTTCCTAGCTAAAGTAAAGAGGTTCGCTTTAAAATTATACTTTTCGATGATCCCTACTTTTTTTAGTTTTAGAATAATTTCCTTTCTGTAAAAATCATCCTCTTCAAAAAAACGATCAGTTATCGGTTGCAGTAGATAAAGGTCGGCAGCAGAAACCTCTAAAGCAAGTGAACAGCAGCCGGCGAGACAATTTGTACATAATTTTTTTTGATAGCAAGTCCATGTTTTGAAGTCGTTCACGTCGAACTTATTAATGGCCGAGATACGACCAGCACGCTTAATGTCTTTCCTCTTCATGGCACAATCTCTCAATGGTAAGTTGTTCATTGCATTTACAAAGTGATATGATATTGCATATTCGTATTTTTTGATAAAAAACAAAAGGGTTCCATGTCAAAAATTATTGATCTAACTCATAAATTTACAAATTCAATGCCTGTTCATGTTATTGACGAAAAAGCTTCGATAATTAAAATCCGTGATCTTTCCAGATAAGTATATAAATGATTCTGATGAACTAATTTCCGACATGGAAATTAGTCGCTTTTTCGAAACAGGAATTTTAATCGATGCTCGCAATAAAACAATTGATGAATCATTACTAAATGATCCGGCCATATTGCATCTGCTATCAAAACCAAATTTTATTGTTTTAAATAACGGAGTGCTGATCATTGAAAATTCAACCAACCTTATATTAAAAAAGTATTCTTTTTTGCGTCACCGAACTAGGGCCTGCTTCAAATCTGCCGAATAACAAATGAGAACATTCGATGCTCCGTTTTATTCCACTTGCTTGTAGCAGGAGCGTAGTGCCGTACTGTTATAGATACTTCAATATTATTATAGTGAGCTAAATAAGTATCATTTTCAGCTGAGTTGTGTTCTAACCACATGATTTGTAAATACTCAATAGAGGAGCAAAATACTGTGACATTAATCAACGGTGTCGGTAAATTAAAGAAAATACCGATTGTTGCCGTAATGGTAGTTGAGTCAGAGCAGTAGAAAAATTTTATTTAACAATGCAGATCAGTAAAAACGAGGAGGGATATGGAAAAGAAAAAGTACACGTTAATGTTGGTTGATGATGAAGATATTATTCTAAATGCCTTAAAAGGTGCTTTTGAAGATGATTACAATATTATTACTGCAGTTTCCGGAGAAGAGGCACTGTCAAAGATAGCGAAAGAACAATTTGAGATAATCATTTGTGACATGCGGATGCCTGGTATCCAAGGCTATGATGTATTAAAGTCGGTTGTAGCAAAAGATCAGTCGATACGTCGAATCCTACTTACCGGATTTAGTGATGAAAAGGCCGCGCAAGCGGCAATCGACCTTGGAAAAATTCATCAATATAAATCCAAACCCATAAATTTAATTGAGCTGGGTGCTCTTCTCAAAACAGAATTACAACAGTACGAAAAAGATAAGGATAGGGATATGGATAGGGACAGGGGGGGGCAGGGGCAAGCGGCATAGTAATAGTATTATATGAGGCCAAACACACCTAATGTGGGTTGGCATTATAAGGAAAATAAATTTCGAATGTTGTCCCCTCGCCTAAATTAGAACTGACAACTATTTTTCCAGAATGTTGCTTGATGATTTCGTAAGCAAGATTCATTCCTAGTCCAGTACCTTTCCCAATACCCTTAGTGGTAAAAAAGGGATCATATATTTTTTCCATTACTTGAGGAGGCATTCCACCAGCATTATCTATGTAGATAATTTTTATTCTATCCTCATCAATTTTTACTTCGACATTAATGAATTTTTTTCTATTATCGAGAATGTTTTCAAAAGCATCTTTGGAATTTGCGATTAAATTCTGAAATACACTTTCTAACTGAACCGAGTCACCTAAGCATCTTAATGGAGGTGAGTTTGCAAATTTTAAAATTGTCTCAATACTTTCTTGGCGTAACTGCGGTGCAAATAACTTTAATGATTCTGTAATTGGAATGGTAATATCGATTTCTCTAAAATCAAGCTCCTCCGATTTTCTAGAAAAAACCTTCAGGTGTTGTATTACTTTACTCATTCTCTCTGTACACTGGACAATTTGCTCAGCATATTGCGGAGTTTTCTCTCCTTGTGGTTTCATTTGAATATTTTGGGCCAATGCCATTATTGCAAATAATGGATTATTTAATTCATGAGCAATCCCGGCACTCATCATACCAAGCGATGCCAGCTTTCCACTTTGAATCAATTGCTCTTGGATTATGCGCTTTTCTTTTATCGCTTGCAAATGGGAGACAAATTTACCTAAATGCGGAGCTAACACTGTTAGTAACATATCGAGGTTAGTGGAAATATGACGAAGTGATGCTGTTGATTCTAGATCAAGATAAAAAATAAAAATTCCATTAATTTTATCTTGTTCCAAGTAAGTCGCAATAGCACTCATCGGTTTGGTTTGCTGAAAAAACTCATCTTTGTTAAATCTTGGATCAGTATCCATGTTTTTTATATTCATGAAAGATTTAAGATTATAAACACACCAAGCGAGAGAATTATCTAAGTGTTTAGAGGATTTAAATTTGGTATTTTTATCAAAACCAGCACTTGCCATAACTTTGAATTCGTTTTGCTCACTAGCAATAAATAAACTCTGCTCAAAATGAAAATAGTTATTTAAAATGCTGAGTACCCCTTGAAACATACTTTCAACATCTTCAGTAGTCGTTATTTCTATAAGAATTTCAATTAATGTATTGAAAGATTTTGCAGTTTCTTTAAGTTCAAATTCCAAAACTTCAATTTTTTCTAATAATTTTTTATTTTGTTCTTCCATGTGAAAGACTTTCCAATAATGCCTTTAACATTCTTTTATCCAACAATTCTTTTCCGTACCCTTTGGACTCTTGTTCTCTTATTATTTTTAAAATGATATACTTTAAACTTATATCTTCTTTATCAATATCTAACATCTCAAAAGAAACCTTATCTGCAATTGAAATTATTTTAGGAAGATAAGAAAGATCATCGTAGGCAAGACCCTGCGGATAACCCTTGCCACATACATTCTCATGATGTTCAAAAACAATTTTTAAAACATTATCAGTTATATTTTTTGATCTAATTATTTTTTGTAAAATATTTATACCCTTTCGGGGATGCTCCTTTAACAGGGCCACTTCCACTAAAGTCATCTCATCTTTGGTAAGATATTTTTCTGCAACTTGAGTTGGAATATCCCCTAGTCCAATGTCATGGACTAATCCCCCGAAGGAAATCTCTGTTAATGTTCTAGGCGCAGTATTACCTAAAGACATGGCAAAAATTACACCCAATGAACTCACTATCAAGGAGTGACTGGCCAGCGATGGAGAACCAGACAGATATTCAGATATTTTATCATAGGCAATCCCTATATCCTCCGTTTTAACGATATCATCAATAACTGTTTTGGTTAACTCTATACAATTATTGTTCCATTCAATAATATCACCATCGCTACTTAAAATATCAACCGAATTAATAATTAATTCCGCTGCTGATTTTATTGCCTCCTGCCTTTTTTGTTGATTATCAGTGTCTAGTAATGCACGAATATTTGAACTGACATAACGATTATATTTATCTATATCGAATTTATGGATAAATAATTCATTAATTTTTTTGAACTTCAAACGTTGAATTTGGTCCTCATCCATTGTATCGTTTTCATTGATATATTTTACATATTTATTATTGGCCGGAAGAAAGATATACACATCAAATGCTAGTACTTGATTAGGTAAAATATCCAATAGCTGTATTTGTTTGTATTCGTTTTCTGAACTATTCACTAATATCTCTCACTAACGTTAAGTGTTTACCTTTCAATAATAAGTTTATTGATGATTACATCGTTCACTGGGCGATCATACATCCCCATCGGAATCTCAGCAATATTTTCAACTATTTCCATGCCCTTGCAAACTTTACCAAAAATTGTATGCCGTCCATCTAAATGGAGCAATGGAACCAGGGTGATAAAGAATTGAGATCCATTGGTGTTTGGACCAGCATTGGCCATGGACATTATTCCCTTAGTATCGTGTTTAAGTTCAGGGCAAAATTCATCATTAAAATAATAACCTGGAGTTCCAGTACCAGTTCCATCCGGACAACCACCCTGAATCATAAAATTTTTAATAACCCGATGAAATTTTAATCCATCATAATAACGACCTTTTCTGATACTTTTTTGTCTTCCTTCAGCGAGGTTAATAAAATTCCATACAGTCTTAGGGCACTCCTTGGCAAAAAGTTCGACCTCAAATTCACCTAAGGTGGTATAAAAGTGAGCAATAGGTCGATCTATATTTTCTTTATAATTAGTCATCTCAAAAATGTTTAACATATATCTTGCTCCAATATAAAATAATAGATGTATCCTGAATATAAAATCATCTTATGCGGCCTTTGCTAGTGAATCTTTTTTTTCAGTATTTTGTACAGCATTCTGTACAACATTTTGCTCTATATTTTGTGGTTTGGCCACTCGGTGACTCATCGATAATAGCCATTTACGCCGAGTAAGAATTCGACTGCTAAAATTTTCTTTGTACCGAAAATTGGAATAGGAACTAATGAATGACTTTGTCATTTTCCACCATATAGTCATAGTACTCAACTCTTCACCACCATCAGATAAGTAGTTGCTTGTCCTTATTTTCAGTTCATTCAATTCCAAATTTGCCTGTGCGAGTTCTTTTTGAATACGCATTTGCCTTTTTTGTAAATTATTTTTTTTGAATATGTTATAGTTAATAGAATCACTTTCTGTAGTATCATCATTATATTCTTCTAGCTGTTGTTTTATTTTATTATCTAATTTTATCAGTTTTTTTACTAACTGTTTTGTCCTGAAATAATGGTAAAAGGAAGGAGTATCTGCTTCTAGAGAGAGCGTTTCTACCCTCTCTAGAAGTGTGTTTAGTGTTTGAAGCTGCCTGCCTTGGACTCTTTTATCAATTTCAGAGAAGGTAAAATCTGTTTGTAAAATTATATCTTTTAAGAATGGAAAAATTATATTTAGATATCGGTTTAAATAATATTCTGAATTTTTAGTCAATATTTCAATTGCCTTGACTCGTTCATTATAAATTGTTACCGCATAGGCATGCAGTGGCCGAAAATCTTCTTTGTAATGATCAGATAAATGAGTACCCATGCTCTTATCAAAAGGATCGATCACTAACGGATTAATCTCTTCTAATAACTGGTAAAAAGCATCTACCAAGACAATGCCTTTACTAGGTATTAGTTGATTATGGACTTGAGCGACATCTTCGTCATATAAAAACATGTAGCACTGCTTGAGAAATTTTTCCTCCCAATCATTTAATTCATCTTCCTTTGCAGGAATCATTTCTAATTCTTTTCGTCCTCTATGTGCTAAAGCAGGACTTAAAAATACCACATCGGCCAGATCTATTAATACAGACATAATCAAGATTAGTAACATGACGATTTGTGCCCACATTAGGCCATATTTGTCTTTAAGCAGAGTGATCAATGCTTCAAAGGACATATATTGAACCTCTGGAAGTCCTTTAGTTAACGCCAAGACATCAGAAACATTCATAGCGGGAAACGATATCGCAACTTTATAATTTCTGGATTTGGCATTCCCGGAACGATCTATTTGACTTAAAACCTTAATATATTGGGCAACTAGAGTTTTTAACTGAGTAATCGTATCAT
>JADGBS010000050.1:8039-8505 GCA_015231325.1 Oligoflexia bacterium
AATTCGATTTAAATCGTAGTACTCAATAAACGACATACTTAAAAAACGCGGAAGATAACTATTGCTGTTTTTTACTAACTTATTTAATTCTTGGATCCGCTCTTCAACTTGTTTTTTTTGTGAAGTAACTGAAGTTTCATAATTGCTGATCAATCGGTTAATTTTACTTTCAAAAGAAAGCGAAAAATCCATTCCACTTGATTGAATAATACTGTCCACTTCGTTCGCCAGTGTTTGGTTCTTGAAATTTTGGGCCACAGTGTTGTTTATTTTATCGTAACCGCCTTCTACTATAAAAATTTTTCCTCGATAGCGTGGACCCCTACCAGAAAAACCGCTTGAAGCAATACCCTCATCTTCTTCCAATGGAAATTTGGCAAATTTTTCTGAAATATTCTTAGTAATTTGCTTTAGTGATACAACCGCTTGATAAAAGGATGTAACCGAAGAATTTTTATTGGTAACG
>JADGBS010000050.1:8531-13668 GCA_015231325.1 Oligoflexia bacterium
ATCATAAGCAGCAAATGCCTGGCGACTAATAACCTGAAATTGCTCATTGATGTATTCGGACTTTGAGATTAAAGCGATCCCGCCATCATAGTTGGTTTTCAATGAAAGTGATAATATCAGAGTAGCGAACAATATTTTCCATGGACGGCGTAGATAGATCTGTTTAATTCCTTCGAAAATTTTTCCCGTTGATAGAATTCCTTTAAAGAGTGATGTCTTTAGGTGAAAAATTATTGAAGAAAGTAAAAAACCAATTAAAAATGAAGTGATGATTCGAGGAATCTCACCCTCATCACCATTAAAGGCCGACAATATAGCAAGATTGTTTTTTTGTAATAGGTGATTCACACCATAAGCAGTAGTATAAGTTGATACTGAAAAAGTTAATACATTTAATATTTTCAGTATGATGTACTCTCTGTGTTGTATTCTTTTGGGACTGTACCCACATAGCTGTTTCATTAAGGAAACGAAATACTTTCTAGAAGAATCATGAAGACATACGAAAATTTCTTGTGCAAAAATATATAATGAATTATTTTTGAGGAATTGTTCTCCATCCCGTAAATTAGTTAAGTGGGTGAGTTTATCAAAATCTCTGGCCGTATACCCAGATGGTTCCCTGTCGATTTTATCTTTTAAAGATTGTCCTTTACTTTGAAGCTGCTCAACTTTTTTTTCATTGTCATATGCTAAAAGGTTGGCATCTTTTTTGTCATTACTCAAGATACTGCTGATATCTATTTTAGAGTGCTTGAATAATTTATCTATAAAAAAGATATAGTTGTTGATCAGATATTTGCAATGATCATCGCCATCAGTATTTTTATCTGAATATTTATTATTATTTTTCCCAGTATCCATAGCACATACTCCACCTATTGCTGATAGCTAATTTTGCTTGCGTAATACGTTGCGTACTACTAAGAAATTCAAACATATCAATATATATCGGAATTAGAGAAGATTTACTAAACCTTATTTACTAAAGTTATTACAAAAATTGACGACACAGAACACAGAGTAGGCCATAGGAATGGTGGGGGTGAATGATGAATAACTGCATAAAGATAATTTGTTTATTAGCGAAATTGGCAGGGATGATATCTGGGTCAATGGAGCGATTATTTTTTTCTCTTATTAATGAATCGCCCGAAGAGTATCCTTGTAATAACTCAAAAAATAGAGTATCACCATCCAAACCTAAATCATCTACAACCGAAGCGGCCCAATCCAGACCCAGGCCTAAAATTTTTACAAACGAAAAATCTTCATCCGTCCCTGAATCTTTGATAATAGAAACGCCTCCGTCTCAATCTGATTCTTCAGCCACGAAAGCATCTCCGTCCGAATCGGAATCTTCGGTGACAAAAGTGCTTCCATCTAATTCTGAATCTTCAACAACTGAAGTGCTTAGTGCAGATATATCTCCATCAAATAAGAATACGGAAGAGTTAGTAGGTACTAAATTATCCTCAGTGCCTGGAAAATATGATGCATTCTGTGAAGACGTTTTACCGAAAAAAAGAACACCTATTGATAATTAATAGCATTGTTACTCACTGGGGGGACTTTAGTGTTTTGGAAAAAATTGGTGTGGTACTCTTCAGAAAGCTATGAATTACAAGGGGTCATCTAAAAATTTATTTCCAGTAAAATTTATTTGCATTATAATCTAATTATAGAGAATATTCATTTTAGTGTAAAGACAAGCAGAACTTAATAACTGACATTTTCACTAAAACAAAGGAGTCGCGTTATGCAATTAAAGTGTACACTACTTTTTTTACTATTAATATTTTCATCTTCTGCCATGGCCGAAAAATTTTCATTCGACATAAATATTAAATACAAAAATGGAGCAGAGAGCAAGGAAACAAAAGCAAAAATTAGTGCTAAGTTAGGAAGTGAATTCACCATAAGCAGAGAGGATTTACGATCAACATTTGTGGCCAGGAAAGTGGAGCACAAGGATGGAAACCAAATATATATTGAGGGAAAAGTTTACAGTATCACATCAGGAAAAGAACAACTAATAAGTAATCCTCAATTACTAATGCTCCTAGGTGAGGAAGCACTGTTTGAATCTGGTACTCAAGAAGAACAGAATTACGTAGCAATAAAAATCAAAAACACACCTGCGTCTATGGATAATAAAAATAAAATGGCCACTCATTCTCTTGATGTAAAAACGAAAATCAAAGAGCATCAAGCTTCACTCAAAACCACTGTAACCATTAATGAACCATTCGTTTTCGAAAGCGGTAATTGGGATATAAAAATCACATTAGAAAATCCACCAACAGAGGAAGGATACTCCTACTCGTCCAATAACTTTGTCCTATACAGAGTCAATTTGTACAAAAAGAAAACAGATAATACTAAAGAGTTGGTATCATCGCCCATAATCATTGGTGAATTAGGAACAACAGCAACTATTACTTCTTCTAGTCCCTCAGGTGACCTTTCAGAAAACAAAGACACCGACTTCCATATGGAATTAACAGCACAAAAAATATAAAATCAAGTCCGTTTTATTCGCACTTCGGGTACCAAAACTACTTGGACTTATTCTTCCCCACCTTCAATTGCAATTCTATAATTTTTTTTACTACACTCTCCCCATCACTTGCAGCATCTACGTCCTGATTGATAAACTCAATAACAAGGTCAGGATTGATGATAAAGGTCCAGCGCTTGGAATAGTTCACTACTGGCATCTTGGTATTGTATGCAGAAACTATGCTCATTTTAGGATCCGCCAAGAGCAAAAAGTTCAATTGATGCTTCTTGTGAAAATCACTCAATGATTGCACATTGTCAGTACTGATGCCAAATACGTCCAGATAATTGGGCATCAGTGGACAAATATTGCTGTTCTCATCAACGGACAGATTGTTCCATTACCTCCGATTCCATTTTATACGATAGATGAATGTCAACGACGTGGCATCAAATATAGAACTGAAGACGAAAAAATTGCACATTTTTTTAAAACATTGGATCTGTTCTCATTACTCGGAGAACATTTAAAATCAGAAATAGTAGTTATTGCAGATTCTGGATATGACTCAAAGATAATTCAAAATACCGTAGTGAGTAGAAAAATTGATCCAAATCTATACGCCCCCAATAGCATTAAACGTTTTGATCGCTTGCTCCAAGGAAGGACGTTGACTAACATCAGGATGCATCATATCCAAAATTGCGTTTTGTAATGCTGCTTCTCCCGCGCTAATGCTTCCACTTTGACGAGCATCCTCAATCTTCTTTTTTTCATCATTATAAACTTTCAACATCTTACCGAGCCACTCTTGGTGTTTATCTTCCGTAAAAGGAATTCCAGGGATACCATCATGGCCATATAATTCATCCAAATATTCACCGGCCATTGTCTGCAACAAAGATGAAACGTTACCAGATTTTAATTGATATATACTAGCTCCTAGAGCAAATACATCACTTTTTTGAACTTCTGCCTTTTTATCTGCAGAAATTAATCCTCTGGGAAAAATTGCCTCAACACGAAGACGTTCAGGAGGGATAAACCCCTTGGTTCCTTTGTCGCATCTTTTTATTTCTGATAATCCCTCCCTCGTAGACGAAAAATCTATCAACCCGCCATAGTCTGACAAGTAGAACTGCCCATCATGAACAAACATATTTTCTGGTTTAATATCACAATGGGCCGATCCATTGGGCGCTCTATTTTGTAATATTTCCAGCCCCTTAAATAAACGCTTAGACGCTACCAGTACTTGCTGACTGGTCATTCCACTACCTCTTGCTAGCATTTTTTGAACATATTTTTTGCCATCCCCATTATTAAAGAGAGGCATAACTATGGCACTAGCAGCTAAACCTACAGCACTATTATCTTCGCAAGTAAGATCGTTCGATACTAATACTTCTCGTGCTTCCGCAGACCCCTCCCTTATGCTTGTCATTATATCGGCCTCAAAACGTAGGTCTCGACGCGTTTGCGGGTTTGGTATCAAGGGTTTAAGAAGGACCGATATATTTCCTACTCGCTCCAATGGTGAAATTTGGATGACCTTTTTAGCGGTCTTGTCACCACCTTCCCCTAAACTTTCAAAAATAAGATAACCAGCACCGTCCTTATGTTGAACGTGGCCAGACCATAAAGGTGGCCTTTGGCCTTGCTCTAAGGAAAAATCAATAGAATGACACGCACCCGGGGCCAAACCAGCTATAGTGACCTCCTTTCTTTTCCATAAATCAACGACCTTATTGGCAACATCTTCACATTTAACATCTGGAGGAAATACGTCTAAAATCGTACGTAATTTTGTCATTAATTCATTGGAATCTGCATCCCGTTTTACTTGCCTATCTCTTGAGTGAGTCTTCTTGGCCAGCTCCTGACTTCTTTGCAAAGCTACCTTTCTAATCTTCATATCTTCCAAACTTTGTTTTTCAATATTCAGTGCTTCTAACTGCGCTTTTAGTTCAATCTCCTCCTGAGTTAAGCGCCTTTCTTCGACCGCTGTGGCCTCTATTTCCTTAGTAGAAAATATTCGTAACAATATATTAGATGTCAATTGGGTCATTTTTAATTTAACGCTGGTAAGCGCTGCTTTATTTTCATTAATACTGGCAGTAAGTTCGACACTTCTTTTTTGGATCAATGGTTCATTTGTTACTATATCCATATCAATTCTAGCTATTTGTTCATCAAAGGGTCGACTTAACATGATCAATTCGTCGTGTACTTCTCTACTAAACTCAACATCCCTATCGGCAACCATTTTACCAACAATAGCTACTACAGAATTATTTAACTCAGTAACAGCGTCTGGCGCTGGTCCTCTGCAAGCGTAACCTAGTCTACGCTCGCTTTGGCGCTTGTATTTAATTACCGTTTCGGGAGTACACACCGCCCAAAGTTTTGCTGGTAGCGTCAACGCCAACAACAAAATCATCATTACAACATAAACTACCAATCTAAAAAAATTCAAATTAATTGTTTTTCTCATACTCCCCCCTCATAGTTAAGATAGATCATGACAATAAAGCACTTTGATCGATATTATATTTTTCTAACTTCAGCAACAATAAAAAAAAAGAATAAAAAAAAATAAAAAAAAAAAAAAAAAAAATACAAGAAAAAAAAAAA
>JADGBS010000050.1:13856-17916 GCA_015231325.1 Oligoflexia bacterium
AAACAATTTTGCTCCATGTCCCTTCCTGTGAGTTTTTTAATCGCATCCCTCTTCGAAGGCAATTGATTCCTTCGCTCCAATTCCTCTCTAGTTCTGAGATCAGAAGTGATCCAAACTCCACCAAATTTTTTAAGTAATTTGTGACAATTATGGGCCATGATCTCTTTTTCTTGCATGGATAAATACATCAAAAGGCCCTCATGAACTATTCCTAGTGGAAGATTTGGATTAAAGTGTTTTAGAGTATTTTCTATCTCCTTGTAGGATAATGCATTAGCGGCATAAAAAAAGACATTCCCTTTTTCTACTTGCATCCGCATTGCGGGAATTTTGGATAAAATGTCAAACTTCTCATCCATGATACCTGGCAAATCTGTCTCTACATATATATCTACTTCTTTTGCCATAACTGGACCACGAAAAGAAAGTCCGCTGGCAAATTCCAAAATTTGCTTGATCTTATAACGTCTGATTGTGCTAATAGTACTTTTATATCTAGATTCGGTCATGACTGAAAAGAAATGAATGCATTCTTGTTCATTTTCATCATTAGGGATTATTTGTCTCATCTCATTTTGTGAATTAGAAAGTAAAGCTATCTCTTTTGAAAAAGGAATATCTGAAAATTGACGACTATAAGCAACAAATTTTGCTGTGGGACTGATACGATGATAATCTCCGTTTGCAATCACACTAGTATTAAAATCATTTTGATCTTTTCCTTCAATATTCATTGTCCTACTCCTCTGGGCATGCATACAAAGTATGCAAACAACGGAATCAATCCTCTCTGTTAATAATATTCTAAATATATTCTAAATATATTCTAAAGCTTCCTTTTATTATATATATAGAATTTCCATTCTTGCTAATTTCACAATCTTTTACCATTATTTTCGACATCAACGATGTCTTCGGAATGAACTGGCGCAAACCATTTTTGCGCAATGAAAGTCGGAATTACCGCACTAGCGACAACTACTCCCACTAAAATTGAGTATTGTCCCTGATTGATTATCCCGGCATTAAGTCCATACACGCTGGAGATGGTACCGAATGTTAGGCCGGTCGACATAAGTAATGTGGTATACATTGATCCGTGAGGAATAAATTTCTTGGCCAAAAAGTATACCCCCATAAATTTAGCGGCGATTTTTGTTATGAATAGGGCCATAAACAAAACTGCTGCACCAACAAGAACTGTAAATGAAATTTTAAGACCGCCAACGATAAAAAAAATGGGAGTGATCATGGCATAGGCCACAGTTCGAAGTCGATTTCTTACGTCTTTGGCAACAGAAGTTTCGCCAAAGTGTTTGGACATCAGTAGTCCCATAATAAAGACGGGCAATACTGCGTGGCCATTCCCTAGATTAGCAAAATACATTAATGTTAAAAGCAACAGAAAGATATATTTTATTTCTGGTTCAATAACTTTGTTTCTTAGGCGCGGATTGGAGAATATGTGATGAGAAAACTGAACTGCCAACCAAATTACTAACACCGATATAATCAAAAATAGCATCATGTAAGGTGTTGGATGCGCAAAAAGAATACTCAGCGCCAATGCGGTTCCGATGTCAGTTATAAAAGTGGCGGCCATCAATAATTTTCCCAGTTCCGTTTTGGATAATCCCATTTCTATGAGTACAGAGTAGACCACCGCCAGTGAAGTAGTAGATAATGCTGTTCCTGCGATCAACGATGCAGATAAAGTCCAACCAGCGATCCAGTAAGTGTAAGCAGCAGTGGCCAAAAAGGGAAAGAGAAAAGAAAAAAATCCAATGAGAAAACTTTCTTTGAATTTTTCTTTCATTATTTGCATATCGACTTCGGTCCCGGCCAAAAATGTTAGTACTACTCCTCCAAAGTTGGCAAGGTAAAGCATCCAAGGTTCCGTTTTCAGGCCAAGAAAATTACCAGCAAATGCCCCTAACATTATTTCAATTATGGCAACGGATAACCCAAATTTTAAAGAAATTAGGGATGAAAAAAAAATTAGAACCGCAACGACAAGTGGTGTTAATTGAGTTTGTTCGATAAGCATAAACTACCCTACAATAACTGCCCGAGATGTTGTGTTATTAGGTCATATTGATTTTACAAAAAAGTGGGGTCAAGCTCCAATTTTAAACCTAACCGATAAACATGACTACAAAATTAGTCTCCTAAAAAAATAGTCTGCAGGTACCTTTTTCGTCCCTTTTTCGTCCCTTTTTCGTCTGCAGGTACCTTTTTCCATTCTTCTCCCTTTTTTCCTTTCTTTTTCCATTATGGATTATCTAAGGCCAATTCTCCTCGGCGAATGGCCCGATTGATAGCATCATTTTCCCGGCGTAAATCCCAGTTATGTAAGCGACTAAGATAGGGTATCCCTGGTATTTCGGTCTCTTTTGCTAAGCGCTCATAAAGTTTTCCTTGTACTAACAATCTTTGCATTTGAGAATACGCTGTAAGATAAAAGTGTTGCACAAAATTTCTTCCTAGTTCAAACTTCAACGCCCAATCGATGGCCCGTATCAGTTGTTCACTCATCAATTTTCCTTCACGATTATAGTGACTCAAAATCGTACGAAAGAGTGCCCGATTTGGTTCTTTTCCTTCGGTATATTGTTTGTATAAGTCGATAGAAGCGTTATAACTATCTACCGCCTTTCTGAAAATGTTTTCAATATCATACGCTGTCTGAGTAATTAAAATATCTATTGAACGTTCCTCCGATCTGGCGATGCGCACGTTCGCAATATTATCTAATCCAAAAGAGATCCCAATTGAGGTTTCAGTACCACTACCACCGGTTCCTAGAAATGCCCAGGTACGAGATTTTCTAGCGTAACGAGCAGCACTGCGCATATAACGAAGAGCAAGTAAAGTTTTGGATTTATTCTTAATGCGCTTGATATCAGCATCGGAGATAGTATAGTGAGGATTTCTGCTAAGATCGCGGAGGAGCAGCGGTTTTATTCCTACTCCCGAGATATTAGGATAATTCATCGCAATCGCTATATCATATTCATCTAATTCACGGATCACCCCATCCAAGTAGATCTTTGTCGCTTTGATCTCAGCTAAGTAATTTTCTAATATAAGCATATCTACTTCTGGCACCGGCATTATCACAGCTATTGAGGGGATCACTACCGGAGTAGTTGCTACGGAGCGCAGATCAGAAATAAACTTTTCTAAACGTTCGATATAGTAATCATAAATCAGTAAATCAAAATTAATCCGATGAATGTTATAGTAGAGGATTTCAGTGTTACTCACCTGATCCTGCAATAGCGATTGAAAACTACTAACCTCCGCCAAATGCATTAGCTTTGATTCCTTCCAATTATACCAATTACTGGGCATCAGAAATCCCAGTAAGTTGCCAACAAAGTTCAAGATACTAAGCGGATTCATTCCGTATCCAAGAGATAGTTCAAAGCGCGGAAGAATATTTCCTAGTCTGGCCACTACCGTCTGACGAGCGCGAAAAACACTTTCATAGCGTTCACGAGTTGGTAGTCCATTCGTTATGGCCGCATTTACCGCCTCAGTAACAGCAATACACTTTGGGGCCGAACAAGTAATCTGTCCGGCAAAAAGACTCTCCTCAGGATTCCATTCCTTATTGATAAAAGAAAGAGATGAAGCACTGGCCTCAGAAAAAGAAAAATCTTGAGGCGAAAGAAAGTGCTGAGTGGGACTATTCGCTGCTACATCATGAATAATCGTAGCTATTAGAACCACTACACTTATAATTAAAATGTTACGTCGGAAAAATCTAACAAGAGTCCCCATCATAAAATTCTCCGTATAAAAAATAATAAAATAATTAGCATTGTTCATACATGAACAATGCCTGATCCTGTTATCCATGCAACAAATGCAGAAACTACTAACGCCACAGTAAGATTTAGAAACACGGAAGTAATAACCGTTTTAATTCCACCCTCCTTGTATAAGGTCACCACCGATGCAATACATGGTATATAGAGAACTAAAAATATTGTTAGCACTAGAATCTGCTCTTTTGAAAGTACACTCGCAATATCACTAGTGCCTAGAGCTGTCC
>JADGBS010000050.1:17962-20676 GCA_015231325.1 Oligoflexia bacterium
TAAGTGTAGTGGTTCTAATAGCTACGATTATTCACAGTTATCGGAGATAAAATCTTATTTACCACCTCATCAATTCCATAGAGTGATAAAATGGAAAGGGCCACGCTTGATAACATCACGATTGGCCAACCTAACTTCAAAAATTCATAGAATCGGAGCCAAACTTTTTTTAGAGCAATCATAGGATAGGGATAACGAATAGGCGGAATGTCCATAATTATCCCATAGGAAATATCACGGTTAAATTTAGATAATAGTAATGAAACTATTAATGATATGGCCAGATTCCCTACATAGACTATGGTTGTCCACCAAGGCCCTAAATATTTTCCTACCAAACCCAATATAATTACTGTCCGTGCTGAACAAGCAATAAAGGGAATTATCAATCGAGAAAGTAATCGATCACGCTCCGTCTCCAGATTACGAACGGCCATAATCGCCGGAACGCTACACCCGTAACCTAAAATTATAGGTAATATCGATTTTCCGTGTAACCCAAAACGATGCAGAATTCCATCCATCATAAAGGCAATTCGAGGCAATAATCCTGTATCCTCAAATATTGCTAACAATAATAATAATGGCAAAAGATAGGGCAAGACTATCCCCGCACCCGCTTGTAATCCTTGTGATAATCCAGATAAAGCACTATGAATGATTCCGCGCTGATACCCATCAATTATAATATTCAACTTTATGAATGGACTATCCAGTAGCTTAGAAAGAAGATCACCTAATCCAAAAGCGGTAAAAAACATCATTAAGACAGAAATAAAAACGGTTAAGAGACCGCCCAGTGGATTCATAATTATTCTATCTAAATATTCTCTGAGATCCATTTTCTGTTGCGTACGCTTGTGGGTAGTGATTTTTTCATAAAGATTTAATACAATAGCATGCCGATGAGAAGAGAAGACCTCTTCTTCCGGCCAATTATGTTTTTGTGCCAACGACTGCCGTTCCTTTGACACTATCTCTTCCCATGATGGAGAGATAGAACTGACAGTCTTTATAAATTCTTCGTCCATCTCTAACAGGCGTATAGATATAAACCGTTCATTAACTCTAAAATGTGAATGAAGCTCAGGAGGATAGCATTGAATAATTGAGTGCAAAGAATCTTCAACCTCTCGATCATATACTGGCAAAATCGGTTGATATTTATTATAACGGAGCAAGGTCATTGCTGATTTAAATAAATGATCGACACCTTCCCCTTTCACACCTATGACTGGAATAGCGCTAATGGCAGTTAAATGCTTGAATTTATCAATATCAACTGAAATTCCTTTGCGCTTGGCCTCATCAATCATATTAAAGGCCACCACCATTGGTATTTGCATTTCGATTAGTTGAAGCGTAAATTCCAAAGACCGTGCAAGCATTGATGTGTCAATTACATTGATAACCACATCAACATTGCCTGCTAAAAGATAATCTCGGGCAACTTTCTCGGCCATATCACTGGAAGTAATTGAGTAGGTTCCCGGTAGATCGATTAAAATAAAAGTATCTCCTTCAAATTGCACTTTAGTCTCTGTGAAGGTGATGCTAGTTCCAGCAAAATTCCCAGTGTTTACTTTAAGACCAGCAACCACATTAAAGATAGTCGATTTGCCACAATTAGGTTGTCCGGCCAGCACAATCACTGGCATCTTTTTCGTAGGTGGTATTGAAGGTGAAGGTGTTGGTGTTGGTGTTGGTGTTGGTGTTCGTGTTTGTCCTTGCCCATCACTCATATTCTGACCCCATTTGCTGCATTTGAGTAGTCAGCTCTTCGACAAAAACTTGGGCCGCCAATTTTTGACTAATCATTAGTCTGGCCTGTCCTTCAATATCTTCAACAAGGAGTGGCCCGCCAAAGGGAGCTATCTTTATCAAACGTACTATCCGTCCTCGATACAATCCGAAGTCGTGTAGACGAACTATGGTGGCCTTTCCTCCTGAAAAATGAGTAATCCGCGCCGCTACTCCTCTTTTTATATACAATAAACTAATTATCATTCTCTCTTGTTGCTCTTCTTGTTGCTCTTCATGGATAAACTCTAATGCTTGTCCGTTTACGGTTATTCCTTTCATTGGTTATCTCCGCTCAACCTCTGGTCAAAGAGTTTTGAGCTTTTGTAAATTGTTATAGCTTGAAAACATTGTTAGTCTTATCTAACTCACAAGTCAAAAAAAAGCAAAAATGTTTTATTTGCTTTTTTTCTTCTCTTGATTTTCATTCTTCTTTTTTATGATTTTGCCCGTTTTTAGATATATATCAAAAGTGTTTAATAATTTAGGTTTAAGTTGATCAGAACTCTCTTCAATAAATTTAAAAAATTTTGCTAACTTTTGCATTGTTTGTTTACTTACCGAATGCTCGATGTTGCAGGCCTCTTTATTGGCCAAATTTTTTTCAATAAACAAAAATTCTGTTAAAAATCTAAATAAAATATCATGCTTATCCTGAATCTCACTGGCCATAATTACTCCCTCTTTAGTTAAAACTACGAATCCATATTTTTCATGAAGCACTAGATTTTTGTTGGATAAGAATTTCAAGGCGGCATTAACACTTGATTTTTTTACATCCATTTTTGTAGCTATTTCACCAACTCTGGCAACTTTATTTTCTTTACATAAAGAATAGATTGTTTCGAGATAGTCTTCCATCGCTGGAGTTAATTTGTCAGGAATATCCATCATGTGTTTGCTTTTATCTATTA
>JADGBS010000051.1:0-19960 GCA_015231325.1 Oligoflexia bacterium
GCAATCGCACCTGTTCTCTACGCTGTCCAGAGACCGATGGAAATCCCTATGCTACACGTATGGAGATTCGTTCGCCTGACTCTACTTCGATTCCCCACGCCTTGGCGGCAGGATTAATCGCTAGTGGCATTGATGGAATTAAAAAGAGGTTGAGGCTACGTCCAAAGGTTGAGGGGAGTGTTTGGAAGATGGGCAAGGCAGAACGAGCAGCAAAGGGAATTTCACCATTGCCCGGTGGATTTGAAGAGGCATTGGCGCTGTTTGTTACTGATTGTTCTGCAACGGCCGATCTGCTGCCTAACGAATTTGTGAGAAGTATATATGAGACAATGATGGAAAAAATATCCATGAACACCCTGGAAAATACCGCTCCAGAAAATATTACCTCCAATGTACATTCACACTAAAACGCTACCAGCTGAATGATCAATTAGGCATACTTTGGCGATGACAATATGGATTCTCCTGTCGCCAATACTACTAATTTTTTTCAACCGACTTTCTGCAGTTGTTATTAAGAATAACAACTGTGAAAAGTCGGATTTAAAATAGGCAAAAAAATAGGTTCCGTTTTTTATGATATGTTTCTGATTGAGAAATCAGAGGAAACATTTGACTAATTTATTTTTTTGAATTTTTTAAATCTCTACTCCGAAAAGATAGTCATGGGTTATCATTCAGACTGTCGATAATGGAGATAGTTATGGTAAGCAGGTCGAAAATCTCGCGTACGTTATTGAAGGAAACGATGTCCCCGAAGATTGATGGTTCGAAAATTTCTTTATCTTCGAAAGAGACAGCGAGATAGAAAGTACTATCTTTGAAAGAGAGATAGATGTTGTGACCATATTTTCTACGGTAGGCAATCAATTTTTCCATAAGTACTGGGGTCAGTAACATTCTAGCGCTCACCTGATCATCGGAATATACTTCGAAAATTTTTTCGAAGTTGGGGTTTTCTAGGCGAACCACGTCTTTGCCGTTTCTGCTAGTTTTGGCACTGGGAATAATTTTACGAAGGATAGCAGAAAGAAAAAAAACGCTTTCTTCTGGAATAATTAGGGTGGTGCTCTTGTTAGTTCTTGAGTGACTGGATACCAAAAACAGACCATCGAAAACATGATGGACATGTTTATGCCCTTCACTATCTGTAGTTATTCGATGTGCATGAATTTCCGAAAACGAATACTTTACTCCTTTATATGTTCCTTCAACATAATCATCACCATAGTAGCTGTTAACATCATCAAAAAGTGAGCTGGCAGTAAAATGGGAACTGGCCATGTTACGATCTGGTAAGTATATAATTTCTGGATCGATCATTTTGACAATTTTCTCCACTACGCTTTTCTTGTAAGCGGATCGAAAAGATTTACGGAGAAAATAATAATATAGGAGAAGCAGAACAGTAATTGCCAAAGAGGCAAAGAAAAGTGGAATTAGTTGTCCGAAAAAAATTGATGATAAGAAGTCAGATAATTGCTGCTTTATCTGATTTATTCTAGGAATTTCTTGGAAGATATCGTAAAAAATAGGACCAAACAAATAGGCAATCACTGACAGCGTTACCAGTCCCACGCCCATAATCTTCAGGAGGCGAAGTTTGAATTGAGTGAACTTTAATTCGCCTAATGATTTTAGCAAGTTCCTTTGATATAGAACCATGAGGTCTTTTTTTTGTACTATCATTTTATGCTTTTACTATGCTTTTATTTTGAATTAAATAAATTTTTGATATTAATATTTTTTCTTTCGCTTTCGCCAATACTCAGAACCTCTTTTCTTTGATACTTTAAAAACGCCGCTACAATGTTAGTGGGAAACATTTCTAGTGCGTTATTGAACTCGGTTACCGAGGCATTGTAGGTTCGTCTGGCGGCGGCGAGCTCGTCTTCTATTTGAGACATAGTTTTTTGTAGCTCGATAAAACTATTATTTGCTTTGAGATCAGGATAATTTTCTAATACTGCAGTTATCCCGCCCAATAACTTAGATATTTCGTTGCTGGCCTCCATTCGGTTATTTATATTAAGATCCTTGTTGATCATACCAGTTCGTAGTTCAGTTATTTTGATTAGAACACTCTCTTCATACTGCATGTAGGTTTTTACCGTTTCCACAAGATTGGGAATTAGATCGTATCTTTTTTTTAGATAAGCATCGATAGTTGCAAAAGAGTTTTCTACATCGTTTTTTCTCCCGATTACGGTGTTATAGACAGTCACTGCAAACACCATGGTTATTACGAGGATAACTCCAATAATCAAAAGTAGACTGAACATATTTATTTTCTCCGTTTTAGATAATTGCTGCTTACGCTACTGCTAACGGCCTGTCGGTTCTTTTAGCGTAAGTATTTAGATATTTCTATGTTATCTACAAGCGGGTAATTTTTAGTGACTTTTTGAATTCTTCTTGAAATTTTATTGCATTGTATTGAGTGCCTCCTGTAGTCGTATCCAAACGAGCATATTCATCAAGTAAAAATTCCTTCCCAGCATGTCATTATTTAACGTTTCTGCAGTCTGTGACATGTTCAATCCCTATATTCTTTAAAATAAAGAAATTGATTAAAATCAAATTATATTTTGTCAAAAATGAATATATCAAACCAAAGTAAGTGGTTATTATTGATAATAGTAGGTGCGGAAAGTCGGATATATGTGTCTCAATTGTAAAAAACCAGTTTGGAATTTATACCAAATGTTTCTTGAAAAATTTGCAATATCTTATTCGCAATTTTTTTGTCGTTGTTCTTTCTATCTTTTGGACAAATTATTCAAATCAAATATCCTTGGGATATTATAGGTATTATTTTTTATCCTCCAGCTAAAAATCACCCTGAGATTGTACTTGCAGTAAAAATAGAATAGCATATATAGACATATTATGTTGAAGTTATTTGGTGCTCTGGCTCCGTAGCATTGTTATTATGTAAGTATATTAAAACTAAACCCATTAGGACTATTTTCATGAATGACATGACCAAAAAAACCTACTTTAAAAAAATTTCCAATGAAGAAAAAGACGATCTTTTGACCAGAATTGCCAATGCGCGTGCTGGATTACAAGTCTGGGGAAAAGGAGACAGACAAATAAAAAAATTGCAGTCAATAAAGTATCTTGGAAATTTGAGCTTGCAAGATTTTATTATCGAATATAACTCCACAAATGTTGACGGTATAAACAATACTACAGGTAAAAGCTTTGTTACAACCTACGTCGGAGATGACAATCGCAACTACAATCTAATAGCTAATTCAGTAGAAAACGACGGGATCACAATAAACCCAGAATCACTATATCTAATAAACCTAAGCTATGAAAATTTACTTTATTTTTCTAGCGCAAAAATTGAGGTCAATAATCGTGCTTCCATGTTGGGTGATTTTTGTATAAATTTTAACAACCCGATATTTAAAGGAGATCGTCGTCTTAGTTATCGTTTACGAGCAAATAAAAATTGCAAAATTTCTATACGAATTTCTGATAAAGGTTGTTCCTATTTTTCAAAAATGGAAATTCCGTCAAATATTAAACAAACTCCCGCTCTTGTTTTTAATGAAGGAAAGTTATTTGAATGTATAGAACTAAATGGAAAGGTTGTTTCTAAAAAATTAAATATTACTGATTTGTCCAAATCTCCTTTGGCAAAAATTGATTTCTATCAAGATATTACGATTAACCTCGATCAAAAAACTTGTGAATATATAAAATCAGTAGGAGGGATCGTTCCTGAAAAAAAATATGCTGCTTTCGATATTTCTGTAGGGGGAATTGCTTTTGTCATCAATTTCGAAGAAGAAAATCTCTATCCGGTTGGAACCATTTTTAACAACGTTGTTATAAATTTTGATAAAATTGATTATACTGTAATTCAATGTCAAGTGGTAATTGCGATCAAAATTGAACAAATAAATAAAATAAAATTAGGAGTACAATTTTTAAAAGTTGGAATGGATACCGAATCGCAGCTCTGTAGACAAATCAACCAAGAGCTTTTCAAAAAAATGTCAAAACATAAAAATTTTCTGGAAAGCTAACAACAATCAACTGTATTAGTTTAGCCTAGTGAAGTAAATTGGGTCAAATCCGGTTAGCGAGGGTAGCAGCAGCAGCAAGCTGGTAGCAGTTCGGTTGACAAGTTTGTCAGTTTCCCCCTGCCAGTACGATAGTTTTACTTTTATTTTCTAGTATCTACTTGTTACCGAAATTCTGTAGAAGTTTATACACACACGCAGCGGTCTGATCTAAGATCACCTCCGCATTGGAATTATCTAATTCGGCAAGAACCAGAATGGCCAGATCCACTCTGGATAAAAAGACAGATAAAACGTCTCCTTCCTGACCAAACATGCAGGTGTATCCACCAAAAAACAAAAATAGAATTCGTGCTTATGCAGCAATTCAGAGATGGCACTGAGATCGTTTTTTTTCGTCTTGTTAATGGGACAAGGATATTTACCCAAACAATCACCGATAATTTCTCCCGCTATGTTTTTGCTTAGCAAGTGACAGAAACGTATGGAGGGACAAGTACTAGAGAACTACTTGGCAGATCGATTGCTATCACCAACCAGGCATAAAAGGATTCATCAAACCTAACTTTTTGTTGATAGTGGAAACGAGAACGTCAATTCAGCAGTTGAATTACTGTAAAATGGAACAAAGATATGACTAAACATAAAAAACTTTACAGTTTCTTGCTTCCAGCAATAAAGGCCATCACTTCCTCTCTATCTCCACGAAAGATAACGCGATCTTTCTTTAATTCTTGATTATAGAGATAAAACGGATCGTAGTAATAAAGCAACAACTTTTCTATAAAGGTAACAAAACCGTTCCAAGACGAAGTATTTAGATATACCTTTTGCGCCAAGGCCAGTTGTTCGCTCAGCTCTAGGTAACGATCCCCGCCCAACTTTCTTTGAATTTTTTGCAGTGAAGCAAGCAGCTCTTCTGTTAATTGGAAAATATTTTGTTGATGATATTCAAAGCAGCTCCAAATATAATCTTTCAAAATAAAATCACAACGTTCCTCCATAGAACATTCCAAAATTATTATTGGAGAGCGCTGCATTTTTTGATAAAGAGCAACCGGAATTTGAATACCTCCGATAGACTGACTTTCATTTTCAAGATAAATTGAATCCCTAGCGTGATTTATATGATTTATGTGCTTCAAGTGATCTAATCGAATCAACTCCCTCGCTAAGTAATTCTCAAAATTTATTTGCGTTGGTCTTTGGGCACCAGGTTTTTCTCCAAAAGCAGACCCTTTGTGGACGGCCAATCCCTCCAAATCAATAACTAATGGATACTTCTCATTTTTCAAGCGCAACAGAAGTTCTGTTTTGCCACATCCTGTCATTCCTCCTAAAATTATAAAATTCTGAAACTCACTAATTTTCACAATTTCGTCTTGTAAAAATTTTCTTAATGCCTTGTAACCGCCCTCAATCCTTGGTATCTTCTCTCCACTTAATTCCCAAATAAATTTTTGCGCCCACTGGGATCTTAACCCTCCTCGAAAACAGTAAAGCAAAATCTGAGGATTTTCCTGAACCAAAGATTTCCAGCGGGCAACTCTCTCTGCTAAAATTTCCCCACTGACTAACTTTTTTCCTAACTCTATTGCTTCACTCTGTCCATCCCTTTTGTAGGTCTTCCCCACCATGTCCCGTTCATAGGAATTCAAAATTGGAATGTTTTGCGCCAAAGGTATTGCGCCCTTAATAAATTCTACCTCTGACCTCACATCCAAAAGCGGTATATTCTGCAGAATTATTCGCTTAAAATTATCTTCCGTAATGCGATATACAGACAAATCATTAACCAACATTAGTGATAATCCCTTTAATTCAATGGACAACAAAATTAGGCCTAAAACAACTGCAAATTTTCCAGAGTATTCAATACCCTCTTGTAGATAAATTTAGTATACTTCGATTTCATATCTTCGAGTACTTGTTCATGGACTCCCCCATGTAATTTTTTGTACAAATTAATTACCCCATGTGCATACTCCTCACAAACGAAAAATACAATGGCCAGTGGAGAAATATTGTTACTAAAACTTTTCGGGAAACCTGCACCAGTAAGAGAACAGTGATGCTGTTTTATAATCATTTCTATTCCTATAGGTGCAGTAGGAAAATTTTCCACCATGGCCGCCGATTCATTAGCATGATTTTGTACTAACTTTTTATCCTGGACCCCCAAATGATTGGCAACTCCAAAATCATCAATATTTCTAATTCTGGCCAAATCATCACTGGCCAACGAAATATCATGAAGTAATGCTACAAAGGCCAACTTTTCTTGCTGTTCAGCGGTTCCCCACTCCATATTGCTTAATGCGTGGAAGCTGATCATACTTACTAGTTGAATCATTCGATAACGATAGCTCGCCTTATTATTCATAACATTTTCCAACAAATCTGTAACCTTTGAGGACTTAGAGATAACTTTCTGTACTGAAGCGAGCGTACTACGCGCCAATTCTACGGTTTCAACATTCATACCTGCTGTCCGCATTTGCTCTCTCAAAACGTCTACACAATTACTAGTTACGGTTATACGGGAGTTATCGCTTAAAGAATCGGATTTCAACTTTGTTAGCATTTCTTTGGTGACACTACTGGCCAAAACCAAACGGTATTCCTTGGGAATGTATAGTTCTCTTAATCCTTTTTTTATATAGTTTTCAGCATCTTCAAAAAATACACTTTCTCGTTCATTAAATCTCTTTATAAATTGATCTCCTTCTGGATTTTTTATTCGGATATACACCGGACAAATTAATGTCTCCATTAGAAGAAAAAATTCTATAGGAATAGCGATATAATTTTCAGTCGTTTTATTAATAACATCCTTGGCCGTAATTCCCAGTATATGGGCACAATTGCGAACTAATTCAGCAACATCAGGATTTTCTGGCAAAATTGTTGCATGTTTTTCTAGCAAAGACTCTGCGCCCAGGACAATCAAAGGAATATTTAATTGTTCTTCTTTTAAATATTTATAAACTTCAATAGCGGTTTTTGTAAAATCTATGTCTTTTTGCGTAATGATCAATTTGATATCCTTATTCACCGTCAATAGCTCAAATGCCTCATTATGACTTTTTTTATGCAGTACCCGTAACCCCAAATAACTAGTAATATTTAATGAATAAAGCGTATCAAAAGAAGTGTTATTTCCAATCAATAAAATTTGGTCCACAATCTACGCCCTCCCATTTATTTGTGTTCGACCCATCGGTAAGTAGGTCTTCGGAATTTTTAACTAAAAATAAAGTTTTACTTTTTTTTGCCGAAAACACTGTTAGTGTGTCCAATTTCAATAACCATGGATGTTTTCTATGAAAAATTTATCAATAGAGTACAATTTTATTTTCGAGAATAGTGATAATTGTGATCATAGTGGGAACATTGATAATTGTGGGAATTGTGGTAACTGTGGTAACTGTAAAAACAAGAAAAATTTTCTATATCAAATAAATATTGATGAAGACACATTAACCTACCGCAGTAAAAAGGACTCCGGCCCAGAATGGACCAAACTAGAATATTTTAAATGTGCAAACTGTCCTTTTACCCCAAACGACCATCCATTTTGTCCAGTAGCGCTGAACCTAGCAGAACTAGTAGATAGTTTCAAAACGATGTATTCATATGAGAAGGCGAAGGTATATGTAAAAACAGCGGAAAGAGTGTATTGCAAATATACTGATTTACAAACTGGACTACTATCCGCATTTGGTGCAATTATGGCATGCAGCGGATGCCCCCACTGCGAAATATTTAGACCGCTTGTACGTTTTCATCTTCCATTTGCTAGCTTTGAAGAGACAATTTTCCGGATGGTTTCGATGTTTATTATATCGGAGTATTTCGGATCAGCAGGGATATCAACAAACTCATCTACAATAAAAAACGATATTGATTCAAGTTCAATCTCTATTTCCGCGATATTAAGAAAATTAAAAGAAAAATACGAGAAAATCGAAATGGTCAATGCCGGAATGCTAGAAAGAATAAATAAATTTGTTCATACCGATGCAAACAAAAATGCTTTTGTAGGATTAAATAATTTTGCCCAAATTTTTTCTATTGAATACGATTCCAACTTTCTAGATAGTTTACGCATGCTTTTTAAACACTTAAAACACACAGAAAAATAATAATAAATTAAAAAATATTAATTAGTTTCCCACCAAAATTTTTCCTGCAATTCTGCCTGCGCTTTTTCCATGGAAATGTAATTAATTATCGCCATTTGATGAAGGATTTTCTTGATTACCTTCTTTGCGTACGGGGTTAGCCTTTTTTGTCGAAAGGATTCTGAGTAATTTTTGGGGCTTGGTAATAACATTGCCAAAAATGCTCCCTGTCTAGGAGACAATGTTTCTGGAAATTGCCCAAAATAAAAACGGGCAGCAGGGGATATTCCGTATAAATTTTCCCCGTACTCAATAATATTCAAGTACAATTCTAAAATTCTATTTTTGGATAATACTTTATCCATATACAGCGCAATAATTATTTCTTTAAGCTTACGCCAAATACTTTTACTTCTTGTAAGATAAAGATTCTTGACCACCTGTTGCGTAATAGTGCTCGCTCCTCTAATTCGTCCGCCTTTGCTCAGGGCAACAGCAATTGCCTCCTTCATCTGCTCCAAATCCAATCCTGCATGTAAATAAAAAGGACCATCCTCGCTAGTTACTATGGCACGGACAGCATAGGGATTAATTGCTCGCAACGAGGCCCACTCTGCTGGTCGTTGTTTACTCCAGGTGTAATCAGCAAGTCCACTCTCCAAATCGACATCAATCTTGATATAACCGCTCTTCAATTTTGGTATTTCTACGATCGGATGAATAATTTCTACAATGAATACTAATACAAAAAAAATGAAAAGAAAAAAAACAGCTATAGGAATAATTTTTATTATATTTTTTCGATCTAAGAATATGCAGAACTTTTTTAACAAATTCACATTCATTTTTTGAACTAAAGAAGTAAATAACCGTCTATTACAAACTCTTATTACATGCAACTTTTATGCATGCAACTCTTATACATGGTAATCCAAAATTATTGTTATGTATAATTATTATGTTCAACCCATGTTCGGCATATGCACTGCCTATACTTGGCCATATTCGGCCGATACTATACTCCGTTGGAACGAGCGACCAAGCAAACCGAGCAACCGAGCGACCGAATATATGTTAGTTATTATTCGTCACTTTACAGTCATCACATGAAACATAGCGTCTAATAGCAGTACCAGCGCCAGTACAAAACCTATCTCTACTTGCATCCCTACGTGCCACCCTCACTTCCTGCATTCTATGATCGATTGCAGCATAAATCTCCCTTTGTTCTTTAATCTTAGCAATCACCATCGCTCTGATCTTAGATGTATGGTAGACAGGGTTTTCTCCTCTAAAAAAAGCATTAAAAAATTCTCCATCTTTATAGAGAAATTCGCTAAGACAAACCCTGTATCTCTTCAAAAGATCTAATGTCTTCCCCTTATGGACGATATCTATAATTCTCTTGCCCCTAGGCAAACTCAAATCATATTTTATCTGTATGCCAGAAAATTGTAGAACGTCTATATCAGGTATCTGATCATAAATTTTCACAAATAAATCCCAGATCTGTCTCCCATATAAGTCAACGACCACAACCATATCGTCGTGAGGAATGCTTTGAGTAATACTATTTATTGTAATAGGACCTGCCACCACTGGTAACAAGGTGGCAGAACTCACAAATGCCATATCCGAATGAGTTTTTTCTACCATCACGTCAGTAACAAAATCTCCGATTACGCTCTCATTGAGCTGTCGATGCGGCATGTTAACTAAAGACTTACCAAGACAATGATTAAACAATGAATCCTTTATCGAATTATTATATCCTTCTACTAAGGAAAGAATTCGTCGGTTATCGTTAACCGCTACCACTGGGATAAATTTAACTTTCCTCTTAGCAATTTTTTTTAGTCGATTGTCATAAATAATATCGTATTGACCTACATATTCAAAATTACGTGGAGATTTTAAAAGGTGTCTTCCGTTAATGGAGTAGAAATGTTTTCGATTAACCCTATGATCCCTACCCCCTACGACCAAATCTATCTCTGGAAAATCATGAAGAACCGCCAACTCTTCTCCATAATTATGAATATCAGAAAGAACCACCGCTAAATTTGCCTGCTTAAACCTGATTTGAGAAATAACATCGGCAAAATCTCTCCTCCGACTAGAAAAACCAATTACCGCAATTTTGAGACCACCCTTATTGACCAAATGATAGGGTCTAATGTTTTCCTCCACAAAACCAGAACCAAGAAGTGAAAACTTGGCCTCACTAAATAATAACTGTAGCAACTGAGGGAATGAAGCGTGCGCATTTGTCATCTTTTTGTCGCCAATATTTACCACATCATATCCTATCTCATTCATCGATCGAATAATCGTACTACCTAAATCTAGGTCTACCCCACATCCCGCTGCACATAAAGTATTCCCTGAATCCAATACCAGGGTTTCCATCCCATGTTCCTTGGCCTGCTTCACTAGCATCCCGATTATAGTGGCCACTTTGGCCATACCGCCTCCCAACTCACCGTGATAAGGACCATCCATAAGCAAACGAGAATTGATGCTCTTATATGGATAATCGGTATAAATAATCCTCAACGCTACCGTCTTTTCTCGAGAAGAAAGACCGCTATTCCCTACCGTCACCAACAAAAATGCCAATATTAATAATGCAGATAAAATAAAAAGAATATGCCTTTTGACAAAAGAATGATCTTTTAGCGATATAAGACTGTCGCAGAAAAATCCACTGCGTTTGACCGTGCCCATGGCCCTTTTCGCTATATAAAAAATAAATGAATACACAAAGAAATCTCCAGAATAATAGACATGGCCCAAAAAGCTAATCTAAACAGCTAATCTAAAAAGCTCACCTAAAAAAGCTGGCCCAAAAAACTAGGATAATCTCTCTCGGGCCCATTTATATAAATTTTTTACTCTTTTTTTTTGCTGTTCAAAAAATTCTTTGGTAAAAACCAACAATTGACGGAGAATCACTGTCATAAACAAAAATCATTTCCCATTACAAATGCAAATGCATTTGTAAATGCATTTGCATTTGTAACAAAAATTGCCTATAAATTGAGCTATGAAAATTCAAAAGAACATCTCTCTCGCTGATAAAAATTGGTTCAAGACTGGGGGGGCGGCGGCCTATTACAGCACCCCACAGACGTCCGCTGAGTTCACAGAATCGATACTATACGCTGTTAGTAATCAACTTCCAGTTTTTGTTCTCGGAGAAGGAGCAAATATTCTTATCAGTGACGATGGTTATCCTGGAGTGGTGATCCACCCCAAATTAAAAAAAATAGCTATAGATAATCTAGATACTCGTAATATCGTTACAGCGGAAGCGGGGGTTACTTTACAAGATCTGATCGATTATCTTACAGCAAATAATTATGAAAGCATTATCTATCCTACCCACCAAAACAGAATTACCAGCGCCAGTAATGATTTAGGGAACGGACTAGTGGAATTTTCTGGAATTCCTGGTACCATCGGTGGGTCAGTTTACATTAACGTCCACTACTTTCAGTATTTTCTCAGTAACTTTTTATTATCTGCAGAATTGATCGCGAAGGAAAACGGCAAAATATTTAGCGTAGACGAGAATTGGTTCAAATTTGATTATGACGATTCCAGATTGCAAGAAAAGCAACACTATCTTCTTCGTGCTTCCTTCCAACTAAAAAAGATAAATGATCTAGAGTCTGCCTACCAGCGGGGACGCAGAGATGAGATTATTCGTCATCGTCAGCAACGTTACCCTACTAGTAACACCTGCGGAAGCTTCTTTCGAAATTTCAAACTCGAAGAAATTCCTTTCGAAATTCATGGCAAAAAAATACTGAATGTTGCATATTATCTAGATCAACTTGGAATCAAAGGAGAATTATCATTTGGCAAAGCACGCGTCTCACCTCAACATGCCAATATGTTGATAACCAGCGATGGTGCGATTAGCGCAGACATTATAAACCTCGCCCAAGAGATGAAAAAACGACTTTGGGACCGCTTCCATCTCACCCCCCATCTAGAGTGTCAATTAATCGGTTTTGGAGATGCTCCCCCTATTTAAGGCCCTATTTAAAACGAATGCTAAACTCTAAAACAGGAAAGTAACTGGTATAAGTATTGCTAACTGTGGTATTAGTCTCTCCCACATTAGACTCGGTAATATTAACCACGTGATAAATCAGCGCTGCTCCAATATAAAATACTTTGCTCATGCGCAATTGATAACTAAATCCACCGAAATAAGAGTTTCCAGAAATTTTTTCTGCCGTAGCACCTGCACTTGACAAAGTTCTGGTCCCTCTCACGTACGGATGATAAGCGACAGTTGCCGCCACGGTCTTAGCTTCATTAAAATAATAGATGAAGCGCGGTCCCATTTCTAGCAAACTAAATTTAGAACCTGTAGCATCAGCACTACTCTTGTTGTTCTTACTCCAAAATATCGCACTGTGCGCAATTACTATATTCTGATCCTGTCCTACAGTAGCTCCTAGGCACATAAAATTCTTCATAGTATCGAATGAAAAATTTTCGGCATTGTCGTTAGTATGATCAATATTAAAACTATGCTGGTAATAAATACCGGCGTGGGCCTCAAAATTTACGGTCAAATTAGCGACTAAAGTTATAATGAATAAAATGAGACAAAATAAGTTGGTCATACGCTTACTGGTACCTGGCATAATATTCACTTTCACCTCCAAAAATCTACATGCTTTTAGTTCAATCAAGCGATCTTAAATTTTAAAATTTCTCTCAATATCGTTCATATTTTCTAGGGTTTTGCTCATAGTTGCTGCTGATTTAAGGGCATCAGTAGCGGCAATATTTACCAGTTCGCTATAGTCTTCCATAAAATGATTAAGGGGTTCGTCAGACTTCGGACTCATCGCCTGCGACGTACGTTTGTGTACGCCTCGGCGCCTCGCCTCGTCTTTCTGCCCCTTAATCATTTTGTGGAAGACTATAGCATTATCAGTATTAAGCGAATTTTTTTGGATGTGCCCAAAAATTTGATCAAAAATAGAAGATTGTTTTTGACTATCAACAGAAAATTTCTGCGTTTCAGTCGCTATTCCTTCTGAAACAATATTGAGCTCGTCAATAGGCCCTCTGATATTTCTTACGATCAACCGCATATTTGATACTAACTTAGCGACAGATTTTGCAATAAATCGCAATTCATCATTTGCACATGACAACTGAGGATCAACTTTTATCGGTAGAGACATTTCTATTTTGTCTAAATTTTGGGCCAATATAGGAATATCGTTCACAGTTTTTTTTCGCTCATTGCTATACACAAGATTTTCTAAACACCCAGTGACTGAGGAACCGTAGCGTATCAACAAGAAAAGTTTGGCCCGTAAACTCAGCTCACTCAAAAAATTTTGCTTTGTCATAGGTAGGCCCTTCAATAAACACTTCAATGAACCCTTCGAGCACCTCAACAAAAACGCTCTCCGCTCTTCGCTCCGATTTATCTGATCGGTGAAGACTTCTCATTACTAAAAATATTTTTTTTAGTAATTACGTCTAGAAAAGATAATCAAAAAATAACTATCGATGATACCATAGCGCAATGAGACCAATTCTGAGTAAAAAGATCGTTTATTACTATCTTTGATTACTGTCTATTTAACTGTCTATTTAACTGTCAATACGGTCTCCAATAGTTTTCGTTGAGTTTATAAAAGTATAACAAAATTATACCCGTTTAACAAATTCGGTAACAAATAAACATAGGATTGATTTATTCATGAAAAAAATGAAAAAAAAACTTTTTCAAATGACTATTGGCCTATGGGTACTTATTTTCAATAGTACCCCGTCGCTTGCAAGCGACCAATCGAAAAACACCCACGACATCGCTCCACTTACTCCGATATCGGACCCAATAGTGATGCAAGGCAATCTGAGTCTAGAAGGAAAGAATTTTTCACCTGAGCAAAACCATTCTTTGCATGACCATTCTGGATCAAAATTTCATCACTACCCCAGTAGTCCCGTTCTCATGAGCGGCCATGGCGCTTCGCACTTGCTATCGGCAATAAGACCAGAAGCACAAATACCAGGATGGGAGGACACTGATGATAGTCACCCCTCATATCATGTGTTAAGTAGGTCACCCGCTATAGAAAGACCCGGCGCACCCTGCATGCCCGTAGCATTCACCGCAATAAGAGCGGGGATGGCGCAAGCAGCTGCTGCCAACAACCACCCAATGCTAATCCCCCATTCGGCCAGTTCTGGTAGTATTATAGTTAACATTAATATCCCAGCTGGAGAAGAAATCTCCTTCTTACGAGAGGCCAACATCATCTTGGCCGAAGATAATGAGACTATCGCGTTTTGTACACTAGCTGCCCTCAACTCTATGGGTTTAGGTTTAGAAGGAACGGGCATCGTTCGGGTTAAAAGCGGAACTGAACTGATAAGTAAGGTAGCGGCAGCGGTAGGGACAGCAAGTGAATTCCAGTTAATTATTAGTGATTTTGAAATGGACAATGATAGTAATGATGGGCCAAAGGCAGCATTAGCTCTCCGTGAGGCAGGGATAAAAACTCCCATCATCGGATACACCAGTAACAAAGTCCAAGAGATGGATCAAGAAACCATCAACCTCTATGCTGGTTTTTTACCTAAGCCTTTCTCTGTAAAAAAACACTATCCGGTGCTTAAAGGCATCATCTCCGAAATACTACATAAATCCATGTAGCGGATTGCGCAAAACTTTTTGTTCAAGCGGTAACACCATTAATTTTCCTTTCAACCGGACAAGATCCACCACTAATTGAAACCTCCGCATCATCAACCAAGCGTCGCTTTTTCACCACCAATAAATAATACGCGACCATGCATAGCATTGATGCCATACCGATCGCACAGAAAATCCACCAAATATTTTCTGGATGATAAAAATTGAACAAAAAAGTAGTTGTTTCCATAGAATTTGCATGTCCCAACTTTTGGGTCAATACATCTAACACCCGCTCTGGAGGAATGCCCTTTATCGCCTCTTCGCTCATCCCAAGATGTGTTGAAAGGTATTTTTTCGCCAAGGTCAATTTATCGCCGTTATACTGATAAATCGGTCCGGCAATTTTACTACCAATCATCCAGCCGATTCCCTGGGGAAAATTGACGTATCCCATATATAGGCCTTTTTTCCCTGGCGGAGCAATCATTGCCAGGTACTCACTTTTACGCGGACTAGCAATCATCTCCCCAATGGCAAAAATAAAAATTCCTGCACAACAAATCCAGGGACTCATAGTATAACCAGATACTAACAATCCGACAGTGGCCACCAACATTCCTACGACGATGGCCGCCACAGGATGCATTCGACTACAAAACCACCCTATTAGTAACATTAGTAAAATCACGGCCCCAGCATCAAGATTGATCAACCATTCAGCAGGAAGTTGCTTACCAGCAACACCATAGGCAATCCATTCAGTATTGGAAAAGATTTTTCCAAAAAATATTGATACCGAAGCCGTATCTACCCAATCGGTAATAAAATTAGGTAACAGATCAAAAAGCTGCATGAACATCAACCAAAATCCAGAAAAAATCAAAAGGAAAATCGCCAGTCCAGGATCTGCAAGATTTTTTACCGCTAGCCAAAACACCGAGAAAAATTCTTTAACCCGTATTACTATGGAATTAATTATTCCAAAAATCGCATTACTTGCATTACCTGCATTACCTGCATTACCTGCATTGCTCTCACTAATCCCAGTAACACTACCTGATTGTTCTCTTCTCCGCGCTACTTCACTCTCCGGCTCTTTAACAAATAAAACTATCAACAGATTTAGCGAATGCATAATCGCACTAGTAATAAATACATATCTCCAGCTCATCAAACGCAGATATCCAGCAATTAATGGGCCAGTAAACCCTCCCACATTTACCATCATATAAAAAAAACTCCACCCTAGTGATGCATTTTGCGAATTGGTGGAGTGCGCAATAATACCCTGTATTCCCGGTTTAAAGATAGCAGTACCGGTGGCAACCATCATACAGGCAATGAAAAACGGCCAATAGTCAGTATGCAATGACATGTTTATATAACCCAAAACTGACAAAATCACTGCTACAGAAACGGTCCTCTTATAACCGTAACGATCAGCAAACCCCCCTATGAACGTGGGAAGCAGCGATTGAAATGCCGCCCACCAGAAAAAGATATTGGCCTTTTGCAAATGATCAAAGGCCAATCCTCCAAATGCCACCGCCGTAACCATATACACCGCAATCCCGGCCCGCACTCCATAATATGCCCAACGCTCACACAACTCGATCAAATTGGAATACCAAAAAGCACTCTTAAAACTAAACAGTGTCTGCCCAAAAGTTGCTCTCACGCGCACTCCTCATATGATAAATGATAAAAATTAAATGAGGGGAAAATAACGGTGATGCTAACTTTTTAACATGAACTTGTCAAACGCACATTCTTTGGGATTATGATTTCGGAAATATGATTGAAAAATCATGATTGAGGAAGACAATTCTTATCTATGATACTAATCAATATTTCATTAGTGAGTCTATTTGAAGAAACTATCACCTGCAATGGTGGGGGATTGCTTTCTTCCCATGGAATGGTATCAACTATACTGTTAGTAAATGCTAAAAATCGCTCTCTGGCAAATTTTGTAATTCATCTGCGCGAAAAACTGGTCCCTCCTTGCATACATAGGTTTTTCCAATATTACATCGGCCACATTTTCCGAAGCCACACTTCATTCTATTCTCTAGCGTCGTGACGATTCGATTGGCAGGGAAATGCAATTTTCGTAACACCTCAATGCTATATTTGATCATGATCGGTGGACCACAAACAATCGCCCAACTATTCTCCGGAGAAGGATTCATAGTTGTTAAAACCTGCGGAATCAAACCTACTTTCCCTTTCCAAGTAGATGTTGCAGGCAATGAGTCTACCGTTTGCACTAAATCAATGTCTCCACGTTGCGACCACTCACATAATTGTTCTTGATAAATTAAATCCTTAATCGAACGCGCCCCATATAGGATTGAAATATCTCTAAACTGCGAGCGCAAGTCCAAAACATTATCAATAAGAGAGCGTAGTGGAGCCAACCCGATCCCTCCACCTATAAAAATTAAATTGCTACCAACCATATCTTCGAGCGGAAAATAATTGCCATACGGCCCACGAAAACCGACAACGTCACCAACTTCTAAGCGCCGGAGGGCACTAGTAACTTTTCCAACTTTCTTAAATGAACATTCAATGTACTGCTCACGGGTAGGTGAAGAAGCGATACAAAATACTGCTTCACCATATCCAAAAACAGAATATAGGCCAAATTGCCCCGCACGAAACTTGAATTTTTCTCCAGAGGGCAAGTTGCTAAATTGCAACCTAAATGTACGAATATCATCCGTTTCATCTACAATATCTACGATCCGAGTAAGATATGGATAATATATATTAGGGACATTAGCAACCTGAGCAACATTAGCGATTTCCATTAGTACCTCCTTCGATTGCCGCCGCAGAAACAGCGGACGTAGCAGATGTAACCGATGTAACTGCTGAATAAATATCTAAACCCACCGGACAAGCACGAGCACAACGCCCACATCCTACACACAAAGAACGCTCCGAAAATTTCTCAGGGTAATACACCAACTTATGAAAATACCGCTGTCGACAACGCTTACATTGCAAATCGCGAGGATTATGCCCACCGCCATGCTTGCTGAAAAGGGCAAAAGAACAGGCATCCCAAATTTTCATGCGCTCGCCCACACCAATGCTTCCTGGATGATCCTCGTCAATAATATCGAAACAGTGACAAGTAGGGCAGACCATCGCACAAACTCCACACCCCAAGCAAGAATAAGTTTGTTGGACCAATAACGAAGAATCAAACATACTTTTTAATGATTCTTTACGATCAAGCAAATCAATCACAGATCGCTCTGCAGGTGCGATAGTCGGAGGTGCCACAGCTACTGAACTTAAATGCGACAAATGCTCCGCAACCAAACGTTCACCTTTAGGCGTAAGTACGGATATATGAAAACCATCACCACTACCTACATGCATCCTACTAAACAACAAATCACTTCCCCGTTGTTCATCAGGGGCTCCTCCTACTCCAGTACAGAAACAATGGGCCCCTATTTTACTGCACGCAAACGTCAATAAAGTAGTACTCTCACGCGGCTTCAAATAAAAATTATCATCGTAATCCCAAGTAAAAACTCTGTCTAGTAGAGAAAGCCCCACTGCATCGCAAGGATGCAATCCCAAAATTATTGTTTCCTTAGCATTGCCCGCATTATCAACATTACCGAAAGCATCAGCAGAAACATCGGAAAGTTTCACCTCCGTTGAAGAAATCGTTTGATACTTTAACACAGGCGCATACCGGGGGAAAAAAAATTCCTTCGGTGAGATATGGGTTTGCAATTTATCAAACTGTGCCAACGGCAGTTGAGCAATCTCTTCCTGGGAATGCACCTCCCGAAAAAAATATTTCAAATTATCATCACCACCACCATCACCACCATCATAACCACGAAGAGGAGCAACTATTCGTTGTTTCCCCTTTTGTAAAATATTCATTAACAATATACGTAAATCTTTTTCCTCAATAAGCAATGATGTTTTTTGCGACATCTCTATTTCCTCATTTCCTCGATTACTTCGACTACTTTATAAAATCTTGATTGTCGTTTAAATGATATGTAGTCAATGGTGGTTTGTCTTCTGCAGAAAGTCCTGCTTTAAAACTATATTTTTCCTGCACCATTTTTACCATGTAACGATTCAATAAATCCAAACGGAGTCCCATAGGGCAGGCACGTGCGCACTCTCCGCACCCTACACATCGACCGACCAAATGATAAGCACGAATTATGTTCCAACTAAAATTACCACTTTCACTAGAAACAGGGGAGACCCACTGTGGCATCGACTTTTCCACGATGCAAGTACTACAAAAACAGTGTGGACAAATTTGCCTACAGGCATAACAACGGATACAACTAGCAAAGTGCTGTCGCCAAAAATGCAAACGCTCCTCAGGTGATTTTTTTAGCAACGCATCGATCTCCTGATCCAACTTTTCTGGCAGACGGTGACTATTCTTCTCCCCTATGTCTCCACCTACGTCTTCACCTACATCAAAAACTCTCTCACAATAAGAGGAAATTGAACTCCAATCACCTTCTGTGCCCACCGCGCCAGCTGCAGCAACTGCGCCAACACCACGCACACCTAACAAACACAAGTCTTCTTTTTTTATCTGGTTTTCTGCTATCAGACCAAGCGCAGATCGCACTGTTTCTACCTTGGCCACCAGGGCCACTTTTCCGCTCAGATTAACAGCACCAGACCATAAAGATTTAATTTCTGCTTTTAGTAAATAGACGCTTAAATTGTAAGTGCAACGCTGGTCGTAAATCAATTGGGAACAACGTTCAATCTCCGTCGCAGTAATGAACATCGGCACCACTCTTCCATCGCCGCCTTCACCATAACCAATCAACAATTTCACCCGTCCATCTCGCAATATGTTAGCAGCGTACTGTCTCAATTCCTCAATGCCCATGATCAAGACTCCTTACTTCCTGCGCCCTAACTTCCCGCGCCCTACTGTTATGAAAATCAATAAACGGACCCAACACCTGTATCTGATTACAGACATCATTAACTAAGCTGGCCCACTTTTTTCCTTCCGCTGCTGAAACCCAGGCGAAATGCAATCTCCGCTCATCTATTCCTACAAAATTCATCAGTTCCTTGAACATCTCAAATCG
>JADGBS010000051.1:19996-20470 GCA_015231325.1 Oligoflexia bacterium
GTATAATGGCAGTCCCCAGGGTGGCAACCAGAGATCATCACTCCATCTGCTCCTTCCTCGAACGCTCGCAATATAAAATGCACGTCGATCCGACCGGTGCATGGAAGCTTCACGATTCTGACCAACGGAGAATACTGGAGTCTGCTAGTTCCTGCTAAATCAGCACCAGTATAAGTACACCATTGACAGACGAAAGCAATAACCTTGATTTTTGTTTCTGTAGTTTCTGTAGTCTCTTTAGGTTGCTTATGAAAATCCATCACAATCTCCGAAATATTACGAAATTACCTATTACGATATTAACCATTACGATATTTCGCTTTGCTCTAAAGAAAAACCTTTTATCGTTGACCAAATCTGTTCATCTGTATATCCAGCTAAATCGATCGCCTTTGCTCTACAGATGGCGATACATCCTCCACATCCTTGACAAAGTCCACGATTGACCTCTGCTACCCAGCGCAATACCTCTCC
>JADGBS010000052.1:0-479 GCA_015231325.1 Oligoflexia bacterium
CAAGTTTCATTTGACTCTAATTTATATCCCCAGGATCCCCCTAAAAGTGGCAACGACGGCTTTTTCTATATAGGGTGCTGCAATGGTCGGTAAAAGATCGATCTGAGGTATTATGTTCACTATCGAAAATAGAACAAATCTTCCGTTTTGTTCATCATACTTTAGATATATCTCACCTGATTTATGTTTCAATCCCTCCGCCCCTCTCAGAGGAAGTCCACCAGGAACTTCATGAACAATATTTTTATCAGTTATTACTGAAAATTTAACTGCCGCAAGAACATCTTTGTATGGAAATGGATCAATATCGGTGTAATGAGCAACCTCTCTTACCTCTATACTCCAAAAAGGAAAAGGGGCATCATTGTAATAGTGAGCGTAGTGACGACGAACAATTTTGCCAGCAATCTCTATAGGAGACAATTCTAACGATTTGATCATCTTCATCCCTTCATGTCCTGCAACATATTCCCCCCAAC
>JADGBS010000052.1:510-6950 GCA_015231325.1 Oligoflexia bacterium
ATATTTTCTTTAGTCGGATAAACCTGTTCGTCAAGCGCAGCAAAGATTGTTACTTGAATAAAACGTTGATCCCCTTTCCATACGACCTCGGTTCGTACACAGTACGAATCCACACTAAAACAATTTTCAGGAGGAGAAGGAAATTCCGTTTTAGTGTTGGCCTGGATATTTGATAAATTTATAACAGTATAAAGGCCAACTATGGTCAATAGAACTGCAAATAATCTCGAAAATTTCAATGCACCGAAAAATTTTTTCATTCGCTCATCCCCTTTTTGATAAAAGAGCTAGAATTGCCTCCAAAACTAACACACAATGTAAATGGCACACAAAAAACTAGATATACAAAAAAACAACATAAAATATTTTGAACATTTTCCCTGCACTAATTTTCTAAACTAGAACAATCTTCATTCATAGAAAAGAGCTATCCACACACTTTTACATTTGTTTTACAAAAAGAAGATATTTGCCGAAGATGCTTGGTGCCGAAGGCGCTTAGTAATGATGCTTGGCGAAGATGCTTGGTAAAGATGCTTAGCGAAAATACTCAGCTAATAATTTTTCCCTGTCTTATCATCATCGCCAATAGCATCAATCGTACCCAGAGCATTAGTCTCATTTTTAATACTGCCTGTCACTACTGTTACGCTGGCAGAAATTCCTAAACGACTTGCACCTGCAGCAACCATTGCTAAGGCATCTCTCCGTGTGCGTATGCCCCCGGACGCCTTCACACCCAAATCCGATCCAACTATTTCCCTCATTAATTTTACATCATCAATAGTGGCCCCTCCTTTCGCAAATCCAGTTGAAGTTTTAACAAAGGCTGCACCGGCCGCTTTTGCCAACGTACAACCCATAATTTTTTCCTGTTGAGTAAGCATTGCACACTCTAGAATAACCTTAACCGGAATTCGATACACATCACATGCAACCACCACCGCACGAATATCTTCATAAACATACCTGTAATCTTTTGACTTCATCGCTCCAATATTCATAACCATATCAATTTCCTTAGCACCTGCTAAAGCGGCTTCCTGAGATTCATATGCCTTTGATTTAAATGCCATCGCCCCTAAAGGAAATCCTACAACACTGATTGGTTGAACCTTAGATCCTGCAAGCCATTTTGCCACCAAGGGAATATTTCCTGAATTTACACAAACAGAAGCAAATGAGAATTTTTTTGCCTCCTCACAGATGCAATTCAGCTCTTCGATAGTGGCATCTGCTTTCAACAAAGTATGATCAATAATTGCTGCCAGTTTTGGATCAAATGTCAAAGTATCGTTCATAATCCACTCCTTTTAAATGTTGTTAAGTGCTTGTTAAGTGCTTGTTAAATGCTTGTTAAATGCTTGTTAATAAAATTACAAAGTGCTAACCTCTATGCTAATATGTTGGACAGTGGGGCCACTAGCACCTACTAGTTTAGCATTAGTTTTGGGCCTCAGAATATCAATAAGTACACTAAGTATATTTAGTATTGAGTATATTAATATACGAAAAATACAAAAAATTGGAAATTGAAGATGACAAAATCATTAATTTCCCGTCATTTCGCTCTGCGACATATCCTTCTGCTACAGTTGATGATTTTGTTTTGTTGCCCCGCTACCCCTGCATCGATGCCAGTGGCCCCTACAACTACGCTAATCGCATCCACCCTTTTGCCGCTAGAGTTCCAATTTTTGGTAGAAAGTTATCAACGGTCTGAGGCACGAGGACCAAAAAGGGAGAAGTTTTTAAAATTAATGAAGGAACTGGATGTTAATTTTGTTAAACTTCCCAAAAAATATCTTTATTTCATTGTAAAAATGGAGATATACCACAGCATTTTAGAAAAAGCGGATAATAGTGATTATTCTTCTCTAACTATCAACAAATCAAGTATCAAAATATTAAATGAAAAAATAAATGAAAACTTTCATTTATACACATCATTTTCTAGATGGCTAATCGAATCAATTCAATCGGATATCTGGGAAATCAGTGACTACATCGATTTGGACAGGGTTAATGAAACCATAAAGAACACGGTCCCAATTGATACCAACGAAAAAATGATAAAAAAAAATAAAATTAAGCAAAAAATAAATCTAATAACTCCCTGGTACAAACTACTCCTAGAGATGAATGCTGAGGACTTCAACCAACATCTTTTACCAATAATGGAGAAAATATTTGAGACAATTTTAGAAAAAACTAATGTGCTAATTGCCAATTCAAATTTTATCCATAAAAAGGTACCTTCGTTGAGTACAAATTCCCAGTTCTATAACTTCGAAGTGCTTAACTCAATTAATGCCACAGAAAATTCTAATAAAAAAAGTAAAACTGAAGATGTAACTGATGTAACTAACAATGAATTTGGTCAATACCAGAAAAAAAAGAGGGACAGTGCCTTAAAGTTTATCGATGAACTAAAAATTCCTCCACTGGAGGAAGACACCCTCGACAGTGATATAAAACCAGCGCTCGATTGGACTCCCCGCGATCCTGACCCCATAAAATCTTCCACGCAAAAAAGTATCAAAAAGAGTACTAACAAAAAATCACCAGAAAATCACGAGACAGAGAAAATTCTGCCAGAAAATTTATTCAAAGACCTAAAGAATGGTAAAAACGTGGAAAGGGGCACAAACAAAATGGATGATGCAAAAGTTAATGCTGATAGCGCCGAAAATGAATGGAAACCCAGCATTTAGAGGACCATACCTGTGGTACGATGCTATATAATGTAACAAAATACAAAAAATGGCAGGAAATACACTGTGCGAAATGCATAGTGGGAAACACGGAGAACATAAGAAGTGAACAGAGAAGTGAACATAGAAGTGAAAAAAAAGATTGAACTCTCAAAACGGCCTTACAAGGGAACCAGAGACCTTTTTCCATCTGACAAAAGAATTCAAGAGTATCTCTTTCAAAAAATGCGAGAAACTGCGTTGCTTTTTGGCTATGAACCTTATGATGGACCTTTGCTCGAAGAGGTCGAACTATATAAAGCTAAGTCAGGGGAAGAACTTATCAATGAGCAGATTTACTCCTTTACGGATAGAGGGGACCGTTTGGTAGCGATTCGACCAGAAATGACACCTACCCTTGCGAGAATGGTTTCTCAAATCTACAAAGAAGCAGCAAGACCACTACGTTGGTATGCCATTCCTAATCTTATGCGCTACGAAAAACCACAAAAAGGACGACTGCGTGAGCACTGGCAATTTAATTGCGATATTTTTGGAGCGCCTTCGTCAGTAGGTGAATTAGAAATTCTTTCAGTCTCCGTTCACCTATTGAAAAATTTCGGTGCCACCGAAAACGATTTTGAAATTTTGATCAATGATCGTCATATTGTTGACGATGTTTTCAAAAAAAAATTCAAACTTTCTTCTGAACAAATTTATCGCTTATATAAAATCATTGATCGTGCAAAAAAAGTGCCTTCGGACACCCTTGATGCAATGATGACTGAGTTGATGCTAGAACCAGACAGCAAAAAAGGATTATATGATTATTTAGAGATAAAGAACTTTACTGATCTGTTCACTTTTCTTGATATCCTTAATTTGTCTACAACCAAAGAATATTTCCAGAACTTTACCAATAAAATATCCGCATTTAATTTAGACAAGTATATCACTTACGATCCCACAATAGTACGCGGATTGGATTATTATACAGGAGTGGTTTTTGAAATTTACGATAAACACCCTGATAATCGTCGAGCACTATGTGGTGGTGGTGCTTACGCCAACCTCCTAGAAATCTTCAATGAAGAACCTTTACCAGGAGTAGGTTTTGGGCTCGGAGATGTTACATTAAAAGATTTTCTATCATCTCATAATCTGCTTCCCGATTTTACCAAACCAGACAATGACCTCTATCTAACTTTTCAGTCAGAAGAGGGAGAGCAATCGGCATGGAATCTGGCAACTACACTTCGCCAACATGGAGTAAAAGTTACACTTGCTCTGGCCCCCATCAAGTTCAACAAAGCTATTCCATTGGCCACACGCTGTGGTGCTAGATATGTAGGATTTCTCGCTGAAACAGAAATTTCGGAGAATGCAGTTACTTTAAAAAATTTAAAAAATTCAGAACAATTAAAAATATCAATTACTAACATTTCCAATATTTTAGATTTTATTACTTCAAAGGATATTGATTAATATTAAAAAATATTAAATAGAAATCAACCAATATGTACAAAGCAATAATTTTTGATTTTGATGGAACCTTAGTCGATACTGTACAAGATATAGGAAGCGCTGCTAACCACGCTTTAACTTATTATAAATTTAATTCTATCCCGCTAAATGAATATACTCATTTAGTCGGCCGCGGAATGAAACAGACAATCACCTCAGCACTAGCGCTTTCTGCCCCCTATGCTCGATCGGAAAATCCGCAAATTGACAGGCTACTATACGAAAAAATACACGAATATTACAAAGAACACCCTTTTTCATACTCTAAAGTATATCCAGGCATTCTGTCACTCCTTAAACAACTACAAGCGTCAGGAACAATGCTTTATATCATCAGTAATAAAGATGAAGATATTCTTAGCAAAATTGTATCTCATTTTTTTTCTGAAATAACTTTTCATAAAATCGTAGGCATTAATGCTGAAAATAATCCTGATACTAATGATAAAATCACTGATAAAACCAATAATAAAACCATTGATAAACCTACATTGACACCCGACATTTACGCTAAGCCCAACCCTTACAACGTGCTTAAAATTATTGAAGAATTAAAAGAATTATCGAATAAAACAAATGTTAAAGATGATAAAAAAATTGACGCTAAGATTGACCCCATGATTATGGCCAAAGATATCTTATTCGTCGGAGATAGTGAAATAGATTTTTTAACAGCACAAAATGCCAAAATTGATTTTGGTTTTGTTTCTTGGGGTTATGGTAGCAAAAATTTAAAATCAGTGTTTTTAAAATCAGTATCCACTAACAAAATCATTGTGATTGATCATGCCCAGTCTCTACTTGATCATATATATTCTCCAATAGGCATTTCCATGGGCGTTCCGAAAATTCACAAAAAATGATAAAAATTGTCGATATTGGTTATACCGAAACAAATACTCCGACTGCTCAGAGTTGCAATAGTTACAATAGGTGGCTAGAAGAAAAGTTATTCTACCCTTTGCAATATTTTGGTAAAAGATCATATTCAGATAATAATTCAGATAATAATTCAGATAATAATTCAGATAATAATTTAGATAATAATTCACACAATAAAGACAAGCGTCTTAATTTAAATTATTATTTTTCAGAATTTGCTTCCGCACTTGTATTTATTTTCTCCTACGCAGATTTTCAATGTTTACTAAATAACTACTATAAATCCTATGGCCGACACCACAAATTTGGCGCTTTTGCACTTGCCTTTGAAGGAGAAGATTATCACAGATACATAAAAAGACATCTCAATAACATAACCAAATTTTTAGTAACATGTTCCAATAAACATGCAGACTACTTATTGCGTACCCCTCCCATTTATTCTGTTGATTCTGCAACTGTCTTAGAAAAGGATTTGGCCTACCGCGCTCTTTCTGCAAAAAATTATTGGTTTGGAAAAAATTCAGTTCTAATCAGCAAAGAGCATGGAAGTTTTTTTTTAATCGGAAGTATTCTTCTTCCATACAAATTAAATCTAGAGGATTTGTCCAAAATTAGTGATTTTGTCGCCAACGGCAATCAGAACAATATTGAAATTTTATCATCGCCTCAAGGAGTTGACCACTTTGACGGGTGCAAAAATTGTACTATTTGCGTAGATAATTGTCCCACATCAGCAATAAACAAAAACGAGTTCGAAAGAACAATTGATTGCACTAAATGTATCAGTTGCCAAACGATCGAAGTAAGAAGAGACCATGACGTAGAAAAAGGTAATATTTTCAAAAAAAGTGCCGGATATATTTTCGGTTGCGATTTATGTCAACTAGTTTGTCCCTGGAATCGGCAGCATCTTCAGTTATGTCTACGGTCAAATTCAAAAGCACTTTTTGATTCCATAAAACAATCAAAATACAAAATAATTCATGACTTCTTCTTGGATGAAGCTCGCAATACAGATGTAGTCATTAACGATTTACACAAATTAAGTAATCATGGTTTTGAAAAAATGTTTCAAGGAACAGCACTGACACGAATTGGTCGCCAGGGTATAATAAAAAATTTAAAAAATATTTAGAATGTTAAACCAATTTTTCTTCACCATCACGATCAATAATAATTTCTTTTTTTTCAATTTTTTCCAACAAGATCTTCAACAATTTATGCCAAGCATCCTCCACCGACCTTAAGCTCTGAGGTGGTCCTTGATAAAAATCCATTAAGTCCTGTCGAACATTGGAAGAGAGATTTTTAGCGATACATTTAACTGTATCGACATTG
>JADGBS010000052.1:7060-13396 GCA_015231325.1 Oligoflexia bacterium
ACGCAAATCATCAATTGTTATTAGCGTTTCCTTAATTTTTTCGGCCATTTGTGGGTCACGTTGACAAATCTCATTGAAAATTCGCTTCTGCGCACTAATATCCATCGCTGCCAACATTTGCGCTGCCGCATCTATGCCTCCACCCGACAATTTAATCTTCTGTCCCATGCTCCACTCCTAAAAGTACATTTATCAAGTGGTATGAATTCAATCTTATTCTTTTTCGATATACAAAATATATAGAAAAATATTTTCTAGTGCTGATTCTATCAAAGTAATAAAGATGTTCATTAACTCTTCATTATATTTGAATCCCTTGTTTTCCAAATATAAAATTCCTACTTTTTTAATAAATTTGTTTTTTATATGAAAAACATGACCGTGCTCTTTTTCAGCAAACATCTTTTGATAATTATCTTTTTCTATATTTTGAAAAAAATCACTAAATTGATGAGAAAAAACTTCAAGAGTTACATTGAATTTTCCAAGACCATAATAAAGGTATTTATTACCATAATTAATATTGATCACATCGTCTATCAACAAAAACGTATCTTTAATTCCAAACAGATAAGAAATTTCTGGTAAGATGATCTTTAATATTTCTAATGGATTTTGGACCCTATACATAGTTGGTATAAAGCTGATGATGTGTTTTAATTTTTCGCTTATATTCTCCAACTTTTTTTGCGCACTAATAACTCTACAAGCACTCTCTACGCACATGGATAATGTATCAAACTTTCCTTTTTCACAGTAATACTGGATATCCAATCTTTTAAAAGTTTCTTTCGGCGAAACTATTTCGGCATGACCTGTAAGTAAAATTATATAAATCATATCGTCAAATTTTCGAATTCGTTCTATAACTTCATCACCATTTATAGGCTTCATTAGATAGTCAGTTACAAACAGATCATATTCATTTGACTTAATTTTTTCTAAAGCATCAAAAGGATCAGTTGTTCCATAAATAAACATTTTTTCATCGTCAAAACTACCTATCACGGCATCTATAGTTGATCTTTCGTCATCTAGCATCAAGATTTTTATTACTGAATTCTCAGATTTAATTTTTTTATTCATTAGCAACTATCTCCGATTATTTGTCTCCTTTATCTGCTTTGTCTGCTTTGTCTGCTTTATCCTTTCGGGAAGTTGTACCAGTTACTTTAACACTTTACGAAATTCTTTAATTCAATAAATAATTCCTATTTTACGATAAACATAGAACATAGAACATAGAAATAGAACATGAAGTTTTCATGACACATCAATTTAACGATTGTCCAATTCATCCTCAACATCCACCTCTTCAACACCTACCTTTTTTCTCTCAGCTGATGCTGCCTCCGCTATCTGCTGTTCTTGTTGTAATTTATCAAGATTTGTTTGCGCAATCTCCTGGGTCTCCCATGATTCATTTTCCCCTCCTAGCATTGCCCTCATCCCCATAGTTACTATTTCAAGCTCAATTTTTTCCCAAGCGGTAAGAGGACGAAGAAGATCAGGAGTTATCAGTGCCGCATTTTCTTGAAGCTTGTCCACAGAAAATACCAACTCTTGCACGCCCTGTGCAAACTCCTCACTGTCAACAATAAAAATTTCATCCTTTCCATATACCCAAGAAGTCCACTCTGCCTGTCCAGTAGAAAAAAAGGTATACCTTCCATCTGCCACCATAAATTTTCGATGGGAGAACTCATACATCTCATACACTTTAATATTTTTATGAAGAAATAACGACTGATGATTCACCCTTACGTAACTCCAAAGAGCAGCAGTGTCAATCTTATCTTTACCAGGAATGACAATGCTAATTTTCACCCCTCTATTCGCAACCTCAATGACTTTATTAACAAATTCCTTAGGGTTAATATAAGCAAACTCCATATCTAAAGTTTTCGTGGCGGCATCCATAACCGCAAACATTTGCTCTCGCATCTCATTTCCACGTGCAGAATTAGTATGTGTTACCCTTACATTTAACCCGGTTGGCAATGCAAGTGTGCTACTTGCAACGGCCGCATCTATACTACTGGCGGCCACTGCTACTAATCCCGCTGTTTGCTCTACAGCTAACTCAACAGGTGGAAAATATTTATCCACAAGCTTATGGTCGCTCATTGCTGTTTCAAAGTAATGCCCCTGATACAACCAAGATTGAATAAAGCTGGCCTGCAAATGTTTAACCGCAGGGCCTTCAATAGAAGCAAGATAATCATGAGTTGACGGGATAACAATTTGCCGGTCTTCATCTTGGTCACTTATTTTCAAAAGCTCGTCCAGATCCCATCTCCCCTGCATGATCAAATTATTTATAGCATCTCTGTACTTCTCAAAAAACTGCTCACTCGCAAAGTAGGGTTTACTAAGACACGTACCACTGATTAATCCGTAGTTACCATCTACTATCACCATCTTGCGATGATCTATTCCATCTCCCCCGTTTTTGAAAAATACTTCTATCCCTGCACTACGAAGTTTTTCAATTATTGTTGATGCAGACGCCGCATAATTACAAGGATTGACACCTTGAATTACTTTACCAATATTAAAATTTTGTATCCCTTCTGCGAAACTGCGCATACATTTTTCTTGCACGCAACAGGTGTACTCCATCATCACCCTGATATTTAATGATGGTTTGGCCTGTTTGCGCTTTATCAAAAGATTGGCCACTGCTTGTCCCACCGGATCATCGGCAAAATCCATAATATCAATGTGAATTGAATCCTGGGCACTTTTAAGCGACAAATCAAGTTGTCTAAAATAATCAATGTCCAAAAACAACCTAATGTTGTTCCCCGTGGTATTTTGTCCTCGCGAGTATAATTCTCTTTTTCCAGGGACAAGTCCAAATTTTGTCCTTTGTGTATTGAGCTTTAACACCCACGATATTGCTTCATCCGTAGACAACTCTGCAAAGTCTGATCCACTAAGCTTCTCAGATACGGCTTCGACCATTGGTGCGACTGCATCTGAAACCGACAATGCCGAACTTCTACTCGTACGCCCAGTGCCAGACAGAGCAGATTCAACTTCATAAGCATAAAAATCGATAGTACCTGTTCCTCGTGCTTTAATAGTGAGCGGTGGGAGAGGATCACTTGATCCTACCATATTCAACACCTCACTAACCGACTGTTGACAATCACTATTAATTCTATCGGCATGTTCTCCGTCAGCTACATATCTTTGCATTTCCCTATTGAAAGACAGTTGGTGTTTTTCGGGGAGCTCTACCCATAGATCTTTTCCGTAATAACAATAAATAGTTGTGTCATACAACATTGTTTCTGAACTCGCTTGTATCTCCTGCAAATTCGTCAAAAAAAACATTGCTGTCACAACTATCAAACAATTGGTCCACAATATCTTTTTAAATTGCATAAATAATTCCTCCTATAAAAGTTTGCGCTTCATTGTATAATGGGTCCTTGAATCAATCAATGGGAGGACATATAAAACTAGCAATAAAGATTGTAACTGCGAAAAAAATACACACGCAAGGAATTAACTTCCTATTAATCCAAACAACGATCCAAAACGATATGCCATAAATCACCATAAACGAAGGCACTAGTAACTGTTAATAAGATATATTTTTTCGTATTCAGGAACGCAAATAACTGCAACAGATGATTCTGGTTATATTTACCATACTTCAATGTTTCTGCAAGAGATTCAAATTCAAAAGTAATACCGCTATCTGCGAACTGCCATAGGATACAAACTAAAAATGTCAGTAAAAACAAATATAGCAATCTAGTAATCGTACCAACGAACAACGCATGACTAATCCCCCTATGTCGGAAAATCCAACTATATGGAATAAATGGAAAATACAGAATTCCCTTCAATGATAAAGGTTTTACGTATCTTGCAATATCTAAATCAGGATTAAATACCACTGTGTTGTAAAGTAGAGATAGTGTAAAAATAATTATTGTGGTTAAAGTTGGTTTAAAAGCAAAGAATAAAATTATTAACCCCATCGGCAGAGCAAGAACAAGATTTATCTTAATATGAGTCTTTCCTCTAGGCATTGTATTTCCCTCACAATAGGACCACCGCATTCATTGATTCAAGGAAGTTGGTATAGTCTCTGCGCTTTCTTGTTATTTTGGAAAAAGCTTAATACCTGTCTCCATAATCTGTTTATGGCAAGTGTGACTAACTTTGATATAACGCTATTAAGTTCGTTCGAAAAAGTGAGCGCAACCTGATAAACATTTTCGGCCGTTTTACGGTTATAAGTATGGACCGTTTCATTACGAGCATCGGCAAATCCGAACCACTGATCCAAATTGTCAATAAAACCTTCATGAAATATCTCTCGGAAAATCGGTTTTGGTGAATTAACAACTTTTCCCCATCCTGTAAGGATGCGTTTGAACGTTTTCCAAGTCAGCTCATAGGTGCACTCAAAACGTTGAATTACGGAGTCGCGAATAAAATCATTTTTAGGTTGAGCTATCGCTTCTTTCAAACTTTTATGAGCATCCAATAATGAGGAGATATCAATATTACTTTCAATAATCATTTAAAATTCCAGTTTCAGTTTTAAAAGACCACATAATTGCTCCTCTGTTATAATAATAGATAAATTCAAACAATTTCGATTAAATTGTCAAGTTGTCGTTTCTAACACATACATAGACGTACCGATTTAAATTTAAGAAAGCAATTTTTCCATAACAAAATTTTTTAACTCCACACCTCTTTTTTCAACAAGCTGCTCTTTGATCAGGAGAAATCCTTTCCGTTCAAAAAATGACCGAGCAGTAATGCTCGCCTCCGTAATGATTTTTTTCAGACCAAATGCTACTGCAATATCTTCCACGGATTTTAATAATAAAGTTGCAACTCCTCTATTCTGCCATTCCCAATGAACATAGAGGCAATCAAGATAACAGGCCGATTCGAAATTTAATCCAAGAATCGATCCCAAATCTGTTCCCCAATTTAATTTCAAATTTAATTTCAAGTTAATAAATCCAATAACTTCATTACCGGATTCTGCAACATAAGCATGACAATTTTTCATACGATCGTCCCAAAATTTCGAGTCCTGCACATAAGGTGCCCACGCTCCTATTTGCTTGTCCGAATAATCTTTGGAGTTGATCTGATGTATCGTGTCATAAAAAAGTTGAGAAATCGATGCCGCATCTGGTAATTGATATTTTCTAAGGTTAATATTCCCTGACTTACATACCATTTGAATCATATGTTTCCTTTTGAATATTATACTTACTTATATCATACCTATTTTTATCGTTTCTGCAACTTGCGCTTTTAATGCTTAATCGAAGAGAGAATGCTTCTAATAAATTTTTACGGTTTTAATTTTTTATGACCGAACCTAGCAATTATCGTTCCTTCCTTATTAAGTAATTCTAACGAGGAATTAGTGACAAAAAAAGATGATACCCCTTTTAACTCAGATATGTACCTTGCCTCGATACCCATCACTTCTCGCTCACACTCCATAAGCGTGGTTTGTAAATCCAAGACCTCTAGCTGCTCACCTGATGGTCTATAAGCAGCTTGATAGTTATTGCAACTACTATTTCCGTGTAAGATAGAATCTTCAGCGTCAAAAACGAGAGTAATTCCATCATAAATATTAGGTTCAACAGCAATCCACTCTGTTCCTTGCAATGAAATCAACTCTTTTGAAGAAATCAAAGTATCACAAGATTTAGTTTGGTCGAGAGGAATCATTTTCGTGTCATATTCGCAGACATATCTATCAAAATTTTCTCCATCATCCCAAAACAATCTATATTTGTAGTTCGCAGGCAAATAATACATCCTTTTTGGCGAAAAGGATGCAATGAAAACATTTTTAGCATGTGCGGAGATAACTTTGTATACCATAGTTTTGCTTTCAAGTTTATCAAGCTTATCAAGTTTATAACTAAGTACATCAACCTCAGTAACAAGCAGATCTTTCTCACAACTATTATGTCCCAAAATATGGACCCCAAATGGCCAACTGGGAGACACTTCAATAGAAAAACAGTTCTTCACATTACCATCACTTTGAGAATAGGAAGGAACAATGACCAATAACTGAAAAAAAATGACAACAAATAAAGAAAATGCTGTTCGAAAATACCATGACGTTACGTAAGACACCAAGCACATAAAAATCCTCCTTTTTGATTTGGACATAATAAAAAAACCACAGCAAACAGCAAACAGCAAATCGAATACTTAATATTCCTAAAATGGACTATCTTTATCAACAAAAAAATTCATTTTCAAAATACTTTTTAATATTAGAAACGGCCACTTTTTTGCAATAAACGGAATATTACTTTCATT
>JADGBS010000052.1:13423-17753 GCA_015231325.1 Oligoflexia bacterium
TCATGCTTTTTTCATATTTTTTTCTGATTCAAAAAAATATTTTAGCGATAGATCAATTGCATCTCAAAAGAGGCGGCATTCTTGGCGACACTAAATGGATTTATCGTGTCATCAAAGAGGTGATATTATGATTGATTTGGTCCTCATCGCAAAAAGTACTCCTTGGTGGATATAATTGGGCCGCTTGTTTTAATTTCCGTTGAATTAAAGGCGAGGAGACCGTCACAAACCACGTTGCTAGTGATGCTAATGACTATCAATCATCCCTATCGATTTGGCATTTTCAGGGTCGATCGCTGGTTATTTCACTGGAAAAGCATACACATATTTCCATAAGTATAGAGAGGTAATCTATTGAATAAGGATAAGAGATTAACAAATTACCATGATAATCCCTTATCCTGGGCCTTCTAAGCCTAAAACAATCCTCTAATCAGTGACCTGTTTATTTAGGTTCAATTGATTTCAAAACTTCTCTGAATTTATTTTCATTACAAAAAGACATTTCGAATTTATTAGCACTAACCACGTCCCTTATAAGTGGAGCGTGCACAACTTTTCCATTATAAACCAAGGCCAATCTGGTATTAATGTACTTTCTAGTAAATTTTTCCATATCTCTACTTTCATCTTCACTAACAGTAATTCTAATTCCAGGTTTTTCTTCGACATATTTTTGATATTCAAAGTCCTTAAAGGTAAATATTGGTCTTTTGGTTAATGGCAGTAAACATTCTTTTCCATACTCAAAACAATCACCATTACCACTTTTGCTACTTTTGACTGGATAGAATTCAAATACTGTTCCTTTTGCCACCTTAACTTCTTGATTTAGAAATTCTTTAGCATGAACAAAAGGTAATTTTACAAAAATTGATACAATAGTATACATTATGAAATATCTTTTCATTGGCGTTTCTCCAAAAAATTGAATAATTTATTTAATTCAAACAACATTAAGATTAAAAATAAAACTAAAATTAAAATAATTACTACTCTAGATATACAGGCGGGGCGCGACTTTCTGAATTATGATCAAAAAGATTAATAGACAATGAAGATATCAATGCAAAAAAAGTAAAATTTTCTCTAGTTAGATGAAAAATATCGATTGCACTAAAAATAAAATCTGAAAATTGTATATTAAAACTTCTGTCTAGGTGGCCAACTTTATTAGCACTTAAATGATGACTGATAACGGACACACCAAATACATCGTTGTTTTCAGTACCAACATCGACACGCAAATCAGCGCACAAATCAGCCGAGGCGAGCGCAAAATCAATGCTACCAATGCCCAAAATACCAACAAAGGTTATGTAAGCTAAAAAATATTTCTTCACCATATAAATTTAAGATGACGTTAAAGTAACTCATGTCAATGCTAGAGTGAAAAAAACAAAATTGAAATGGTTGGTGATCGTCCGCTTTTTGATACTAAAATAAACGCTTGTAAATAAATCGAGGTAAAATTTTTAGCAACATTGCCACCAATACCCAGCGTTTGGTTATGTAAGCACAATCTTTTTTATTTTTTATTGCATTATAAATTTGCTCGGCCGCTTTTCCCACCGGTGCCACCCAGAATAATCCCTCTCCTTTTGCCATAGCAGTATCAACAAAACCGGGAAGAATTTCTGTTATTACAATCTCCTTGGCCATTCCTTGCTTGAAAATTTTATGTTGTAACGCCTCAAGATAATTGCTAACAAAGGCCTTGCTGGCACCATAGGTTGATCCTCCGCTACCTCGAATTGCAGCTATTGATGAAATTCCCACTAAGTGTCCACAACCCATAGATAAAAAATGTTTCATTGCTACGTTGGCCATCGCTGCAAATGCCATAACATTTACTTCGATGGTTTCTTGTTCTTTTTTCCATTCTAGCTCTGGATTAATATACCCAACCCCGGCGCCAAGAACTACTAAATCAACACCACCCATCTCCTGTATTAATTCTTCAAATAGAGTCATTGACTGCGGAAACTGAGTAATATCCATGACCTTTACATGGCCTTTTCGCTTGAGCTGCGATTGTAAATTTAACAGCAACTCTGCACGTCTAGAAATTAGTCCTACCTGGTAATCGTTTTGTGATAGCAAGATGGCCAGTGCCTTTCCTATTCCCGATGATGCCCCAATTATGATTGCTTTTTTCATTTAATTATACCTTTCTTTTTTAGATCCTCTATCCATAATTCGCTTACTGGAGACAAATCAGTTATTAATGAGAAGTGATTATGGTTTTTTACCACCTCCAATCTCGATGAATTCATTAGTGTGGATGCAAATGCGACATCTTTGTAAGCAAAACATTTTTCTGCAGCAAACAATAGACAATAGCAATTTATCTTTTGCAAAGTTGCTTTTAAGCTTGGCCAATCTCTCTCTGCAGTTCTTAATGCCATCAATGCCTTAGTATCTGCGGTCAATAAATTCTCTTCTGCCACAAGATCTAGTGGCATCATCGACTTCCATAAATTTCTCCAGGCCTCTGCTCCCTTATTCAACGTCGTTAAGACCAGATCATCTTCTATCTTGAAATTCGACTTGATTTCAAATCCTCCTAACATCATTCCTTTTATCCTTGAGGAAATTGCATCATAAACACCAAGTGCAATTTTAGCACCCAATGAATATCCCAAAATAAAAGCCTCTTGAATTTCTAATTTATCTAATACCGCAACAACGTCTCTTGCAATTTTTTCTAATGAATATTCCTCGCTAGAATGCGGTTTACTACTCATGCCATGACCCCTAACATCCACAGCAAGTATTTTGAAATTTTTTTTCAGTTTTTTTACATATCCATACTCATACCAAGATTCCAAGCTCATTCCAAATCCAAAAATCAAAACTAAAACAGGTCCATCGCTTTCTTTTTCAAATTTGTAATGGATTCTATCTGTAGCTTTCTCGCCTTTCTTATCGTCTCTCCGATTCATTATCCACCCACTTGTGCATGCAAAAATGCAACAAAAAAACATAAATAATAACAATACTAAAAATGTTCTTCGTATGATTATTGTCTTCGCCTTACCAGTGCCTTATCACTGTTTTACAATATAATAATTATGAACAATTCAACCATGATACTACTCTAGCAGTTAATTTATCTACACTTGTGATACTTGCTTCTCCTGTAAGTATCAGATCACACTGTCTTCTACATTCATCATCAATAACAAATAGCGGCCGAGAGTGTTCTAAATAAAAATTCAGTTCATCATAGATAGATCCATGCAATAAGGCCGAATTTTTTTCACGTAGCAACCGTCTGACTAAAGCAACATCAAGAGGAGTATCAATTAATATGAGTTGATCGATATACTTTGCAGTTGCTGTATGTCTTCTTCCGAGTGGGGCATCAAAAATAATATATTTAGTTGGGACTAATTCTTTAGCGGTTAAAGGACAGCTGACGTTCTGGCCCTCTTTCAACTCCCTTAATACTCTCGCCAACTCATCATATTTCCAATCGTTAACGTCCCTACTTTGGAGATACCATTTAACAAGATCATCTGGACCAGATGAAATCGGATCAAAATCATCCCAGAAAATTGCTGTCGCATTTAATGCTTTACTCAGCGATTTCGTCAATACAGTTTTTCCGGCCCCAGAAATGCCCATAATCGCAATAATTTTTGGGAGTGATGATAATGATGATGATGATGATGATGATGCTAAAGTCGATGACAAAGCAGATTCCGGAAATGAAACTCTCGATGATTTGGATATTGATTTGCTATTGACCTCTACCCCTATCTCCAATAACTCCAATTTTCTGATCACGCTGGAAAGACATTGCTCAATATTCATGGAGTGCGTATCTAATAAAATGTCATATTTGGCATCGTTATGTACCGCAAAGTATTGCCCCCTTGCAGATCCAACTATTCTGTCGCCCCGTTTTTTCTCTCGCTTCTCTAATATATCCAGAGGGGCAGTAACCCCAACAAAAAGAGTATTGAAGTTGCGCAAAGTATCTCTCCACTTAATAATCTCAGTTCCACCAAAAGAGACATCATCGACCATTAACGAATAACCCTCTTCTGCTAAGTGAAGTACCATTGTTTTTAACGAGGATGATATCTTTTCCGCGAAAGGTCCTACAAATAATTCGTAGTAACAAGATTCATCCTGTTTTACTTGCTTCCAACCGAACCCGTCTTTTGAGATATTTTTTCCTGTCCAATCGTTAAGTTTGGCGGGCATCATTCCTATTAATTTATCGATGCCAATATGTAAAAAAGGAGTCTCCAACACTTCCTGCAATTTTTTTATTATTGTCGTCTTACCTGCGCTGGATGGTCCATTGAAATATATAATT
>JADGBS010000052.1:17831-19697 GCA_015231325.1 Oligoflexia bacterium
TGAATTTTAAGTCATAACGTTTCTCTACTGATTCGAACGTCTTTGACTCTCTAATTGTTGACGCAGAAGCACAGGCGCTAAAAAAAATAGGAGTAACAAAAACTTCTTTTTTCTAATTATCCTAATCATCATATCAGTTTCTTTCCCGATCTTGACAAATCAACTATTGGAATGATGCCATCAAATACCACTGAAAATGTAACATTTGCTACTCTACCCTTTAGATACTCTCTTGGTACAAATCCCCAGAAACGACTATCACGACTATTATCTCTATTATCCCCCATAAAAAAATACTGATCCTTGGGAATAACAAACTTCATATGGTGCTCTCTACTCATATTGGGTATCCGTTGAATCTGAAATTCCCTGCCTTCAATTTTCTCCTTATAATTAAATTCAGCGGTTTCGTTGTATAGTCGTTCAAGATTATTTTGGAAATGCTCCGAATTCACCAGAGTTATATTTCCGTTTATTTTCAAAAAACCATTCAGGACCTCAACAGTATCCCCGGGAAGACCAATAAGACGTTTGACATAATTTACTGAGGGATCTTTTGGATATTTGAATACGATAATTTCACCTCGTTGAGGACTACCTGTTTTCGAGAGCACGATGTCTGTGAACGGGAATTTAATATCATAGGCGGCCTTATTCACCAATAGATGGTCTCCGATGTGAATAGTTGGAATCATCGATCCAGATGGAACCCGATAATGATCAGCAAAGCTCCATCTCATGGAAAATAAAAGCACGATAAAAAGTATCGTCCCCCTGTTGTCATAAATCTTCTTGGCAATGTAATTTCTTATCGTTAGCATTAGATACTCCTTATGAAAAAGACATGTACACAAGACTAAATGTAACGTATACTTAACATAAAGTCAAGCATGAAGTACAATAGATTATGAAACTTAACAATAATATTAAATTGTTTAGAATTAAGGCAGGGAACTGGACCCAGCAACAATTGGCAGAACAAGTCGGTTGTTCGCGGCAAACCATTAATTCGATTGAAACTGGTAAATTTAATCCATCCATTGAATTAGTATTAAGACTTTCCAAAACCCTTAATGCCTCAGTAGAAGAGTTGTTTTTTTTTGAGCAAGATATGCATAAGGAGAAGTAGCAGTGAAATTGTATTTAACCATACCAAACTCAATAATTCTCATCAGCATCATTGTCTATTTTATTTATGATTATTTTGAAGGAAAACAAATCAAAGATGAGAGGGAAGAATGGATCAAATTAAAGACATTTGAATTTGTTCAGAAAGCAAACACCTTCACGTTGCTTTTACTTTCTATTGCATATTTTTTTATTCCATACATCAACGGAATAATAATTATTATGATTCTTATTATTTCCTCACTCTATACTGAAATAGCGGCCAAGCTATTCTATAAAAGAAAATATTAAACTTTGCATTCTCCTTCCTCACTATCCCTCAAAAAAATAAAACAGTAGTAATTCTAGCGGCCTTGCCAATGTGACGATCCACTTCACAACACATAAATCCAACGACATTCTCTTTGCCAATTTCATCATCGAACGCCATAGCTAACTATAAACTTTCAGCTTATTCATCGTCTATTGCGGAAGTACCTTATTCGATAATTGGCAATCAATTTTAATATAAAACGTGTTAAAATTAATATGATATAACTACAAACGGCAACTACCACTGCTGCGGATCATATGTGTGAATTATGTAATTTAAAATCAAGGGATGGTGATTAATGGTAAGGAGTCTAATGAAACACAGCTTGGAAATTTTCAACATTCTAAAAGTTCATTTCGTATTAACTTTATTTATGTTCACACTGGCCATTTCCTACTCTGCGAACATCCGCTCGTCTGAAAATA
>JADGBS010000053.1:0-4278 GCA_015231325.1 Oligoflexia bacterium
AACAACGGTTGTCCCGCTAATAGCTATCATGGAATTGGAGGTATCGCCTTTGATTTAAGTGGGGTTAATCAAAATGGGGACCTTTGGATAACAGGAAAAGAACTTTTGTCTACCAAGCAAATTGAATCATTAAAAAATGATAATTTTAATTTCAACTTTGATTTATTTATTAATTTTAAAAATAGCATCGATGTTGAATTATATTTTTCATGTTCCAAGATGACTGTACCAGCTCCAGATTTAGAAATAATCTATGATCGTATATGTCGAGAAGTTGAAGATTCTGTACCTGATGATGCTGATGCTGGTGCCGCTGACGATGCAGCTCTTCAATCATTACAACCATCACTATCTAAAGTTGTCCGGTTTACCAAAGATGCTAGCGCAGTCAGTACCGGTTGGGTGACGGCGAACTTCAAAGGAATGCTAACCAACGATGAGATAAAAAAATGTGATACTCCATTAATGCTGAACATAAACATCAAAGGTAAAATATTCCAATTTCAAAAAATCAACTGGAATATATTATCAACAAATTTCTGATGATAGCTTTTAATAAGGACGAAAAAAATGAAACAGTGCATGCAGTTATTGGCAATATTGCTTATTGCGATGATATCTTTTGATCGTGCTTGGGCAGGAGGTGTCATAATTTCATCTACAGGAGATCTATGCAATGGTCCTGTAAAAGAAGGATGTATATTGAGTATCATCGGCCATGAAAAAAGTTTTCAACGACCCTTTTTTCTGAGCTTACAAGAATATATGAGGTCAAAAATCACTGCATCAAAAGATAATGAACAATATCATTCTTATCTTTTTTTGCAGGCACTCACTGTCTGCAGTACGATAAAAATGGAGTACGCCCCTTTTCATGAAGAATCGGCGGTTGAGAATAAATCACAACTATGTGTAGATAGAAGAAATCTACAAAATATTTTGAATGCCATAGATTGGAGCAAAGTGCTCATCGTCGCTCAAGAAAAAAACTCAGAGGACGCTATTAAATCGCTCCTTTTTAATTACTACAAAGAATGTGTGTCATCGGAAGATATTAAGTCGATTGACCAAAAATGCTTCGCAATAAAAAAAATCAACCTTAGTGCTGCCAAAATTGCAGCGCAGGAAATTGCGACGAACACTACAGAGTCTATTTTAAAAAACGAGGGGGGACCCTTTTATGAGATGCTGGCCAACAAAAAGAAAATCGCTGTGTCATTTAGTAAAAACACAGCGGCAGGTCTTAGTGATATAAGCGTCAAAACAGGTACATTGATTGAAAAAATCGAAAGTTTAAAGGGTTGGGTGGCGGCGGCAGAAGCTAAGATAAAACCTATCATAGATAAGTATCTATCGTTGGGAAAATCATTGACTCAATATGACGATAGAGTCGTTTCTGCGAATACTGCAGAATTGGGACATCAGGCCGATGACGCCCTTCTCCGGCTTAATAATAAAATAAACCAATATAGTAGCGAAGTGATAGGTACAAACAGCGGTAACATTGAAGCAGAGGGGGGGACCTATAATAAAAACATAGGATTCATTTGCGCGACATATTACTGTGCTTATGTAGGGCAGGTTAAATTGGAGCAGGTATTAGCAAAAGAACATGTAAAATCAATAATCCCCATAGATTTAACAACGGCCTGCACTAAAGGAAGCGCAGGCGCTGCAATTGATCCTGAAATAGTTGAAAGAAGGGGACTTTGTCGTCGTGGGGAGATCCTAATCAATGATAATGAAAGGAAAATCAAGGTTCCCATAAGCGATATATGCAATGACTGGTTACGTCGTGAAGAGAACGTCGCAACTAAAATCATTAAATGGGACCCAAGGGTTGATAACCTTGCTACAGTCGTTGATGAAAAAATAGGCATAATTAAGAGCTGTATAGATAAGTATATGAAAATTCAATAGTAGTTTTAAAAAAGCTTAGCAATCACTAGGATCAGCAATCACTAGGAATCGTAATGAAAAATCAATATTTGAAAAATTCAAGTCCCAAGTTACCCAAGTTAAAAAAACCAGGGCATAGTATTAGTTTACTTTCTACCATGATTTTAAATTTTGCACTATTAACAATTTACCTTGGAAATAGTTCTTTTATATCCACAGCGGTCGCCGCCGCTGCAGGCGCCGCTGGCGCCGTTGGCATGAGTGGTCAGTTATTGGTAGGGAGTCCAATAAATTATTCATCTGAAAACGTTTGTGACACAGAAGCAGTTGCTCCTGCAGATATTTTTCGTGCAAATAGTATCAACGTCAAATGCTTAATCGATAAGATAGAAAGAAGATTACCAGTCAACATCAATCGGCCAACACCGCAATATATTGAAGACACCTTTTTGCTAGGTGAAAGCTATTTCATCATCTATCTACGGGAAACTCTTCCTGATCTACGATGTGAGTATGCCTATCGCGGGTATGGATATTATAAAAAATTTTTTATGTTACTTGAAGAAGCAAGGAAAATTGGACTCGTTTCTTTTTTTAGTGATGCACAAAAACGTAAAGAAGTTACTGAAACCTGGACTATCATGAGCAATACAAAAAGCAAAATGATCTTCAATGACAAAGGTTGCCTAGGTGAAGATTTTACCAACTTAGAATTAGAAGAGGTGATTAAAAAACATACCCATAATCATATGCATAAACTGCTATTCGATGATAGCTCCAGAAAGCAATTTTTGGGAAATATTTTTCTCCAGTTAAGTGCATTAATTAATGTGGTAAGCGATACCGTTACCAAAGTTGATACAGGAAAGATAAAACTCGCATTTATTGATCATGATTTATCGGCCAGAGAACGAGATGGGTCAATTGTGACAAGCTTGGAGAGCATATTTGATGGCAACCTTAGAATAAATATCTCTATGGCGGCGCCGGGCCCATCCGTAGATGTTTCACCAAGTAGTTCAAGCGCAAGCGCAAGCGCATCTAATTCTTCTTCTGATAGTCGAAGCACAATTGATAAAATCGGTAATGAAATCTGTAAATTTGTTAGCACCATTGTAGAAAAATTTCGTAAAATTTGGTTCTCAATAACTTACAACAACGAACTTGGTAAAAAGGTTAATCTATGGGCAGATAATATGAATATTGCTATTGAACTTTCCCAAACAATTAACTTCGATACAACCCAGAAGATGATTGAAGATGGCGCAGCAAGGATCACCCAAAGAATAGGCAAGATAAATGAAATGAGTGCTGATTTAGATAATCTTTTAAATGTATCTGAAAAAGCGAAAGAAATCAGGAAAGAAGAAAATATCAGCTTGGGTTTTAAACGACTATTTTCGACGCGATAATCAATTAATCATAAAACATTATATATAAAGATAGCTAAACATATTAGCTAAATGTACTAGATAAACATATAAGGGCGTTAACTAGCATATGAGAAGATTAAAAAATAAAATTCTGGTTATATTAATGACAGCATCGGTTATGGCGACAGGAAGCGAGGTTGCGGTTGATGGTCCTTTCATCCGTCACGGACAAAGTATTGAGGTTGAGTTACGGGAGTACTTTCGAAGTAAGTCTATTAGTTTCTATGACGAAAATAATTATGAGCAAATTCAAATTGATTTGCCTTTGATGTATCAATATTATCGTCTGCTTGATGATAAGAAAATTTCGATCCCTTCGCAACAAACGATAAGCGGAGATTTGGTAGAGAAAATTAAAATTTTGCACCTATTGCTAAGCAGTAAAATCCAATATTGGAGAAAAACTCAAAGTGAGCAGGGCGCAAATCTTGAAGTTGATAAGTGCAAGTGGTCAAATGATATAGAAAAATTAGCGCAACAATTACATCTTTTATTAATTCCATATGAAGATGATCATAGGGAAGTAACTGAGCAAGTATTAATTAGTTTAGGTATCAATGAACGAATTTTGACGGTAGAAGATAATAATACCATTCAAAACACCATTCAAAATTGTATAAATAAAATCGAGACAAAAGCAAGCATTATTAATGAAGTTACGGCCATAATTAATGGAACAGTGGAAGGGAGATTGTCTGCTGAAGTAGATCAAATCGTTCAAAGTATTAAAGATGCTACCCGTAAAGAAGAAGCAAAACAGCAACAAATAACTATTGCGGTAACTAGGATTTTAGCATTAGAAAAAGAATCTGATATTCTGAAAAACCGGGTTGGTTCCTTAAGGGGACAGTATGATATTGTGAATGGAGACTTATTAGGATACGAACAAAGAATAGAAGAATATACCACCAATGTACATCGTCTGGCAGAAGCTTTAAGTATTGAT
>JADGBS010000053.1:4424-19474 GCA_015231325.1 Oligoflexia bacterium
AAGCGGCATTACCCTGAATCAAATGTTAAGAAATGCATTGTCTCCTCTTAGCGCCGCTCCCCAGTGCGTAAGTATGTCAAACGAAAGTGAGGATATTTATAAAACACTGCACACATGCTTCGCCTCACTTTCTCCTATTGATTTGTCACCGGAAAAGAAAAAGTATCTTGCTGCCCTTAAGGCGACTAATAATTTAATTAAATTTGCATTAGAACTTGAAAGGACTGACTAGTTATTTCACATATTTTAATTATTAAAACTAACTATAGCTAACTAATAACTAACTAATAACTAACTGATAGCTAACTAAAAGGCATAATAATTTTCATGAGAATATCATTTAAAAACTCAGTTATATTTTTACTTCCCCTCTTGCAATTACTTTTTGCTTCACCCGCTCTCGGGTGTAATAAGGAAGTAGTCAGTAAATTAGTTTATAGACTAAAGTTGGCACAGCTTCGATTTGACATCGAACAGCAAAATGCCATTGTCAGAGAACTTAATCAACCAGGATGTATCGAAAAGCTAGATCTTTTCTGTAGTTCTACTTGCTACCAATACCTGGCCGAATATGAATATTTTAAAAGCAGCGTAGATCCTGTTATCAGATCCAGTAGCATAACTTTTGCGGAGATATTACGTTCCTCAGAGAATGGTATCCGTTATATCGATAATGCATTAACTCAAAGCTTGCAGGAAATCAATGTTGATGCCGGTGGTTCCGGTTCTGAGATCAGTTCAGTTAGTACTGGTTTCGTTGAGTTTATGGAACGACAAAGTAAACTTAAAATGATCAAAGCACAATTGCAAATGGCCTTGGGTGATCAATACTACATTCGGATGAATTCACCATATGAGGAATATGCACGCAGAATGAATACTGAACTGTTATTCGATGAAAAAACTAGTGATTACTATCTGCAAAATGCTCTTAGAAACTATACCCAATCACAAACGACTATTTTAGATGCGCTGAGTGATTTTCCGACTACCGAAGGTAATAAGCAACTTGGCGGTGAATTGAAAATACTTTTAGATAAAATTGACAAAAGAGTTTCTTCTGCTGAAAAAGGGATGCTTTTTCTAAATATTGATCCATTGACAAAATGGCACCGGTCCTACAGTGAAATAAAAGAACGTCTACTTGCTTCTATTGGAAAATTACAACGCATTGAAGGAGAAATTCAAACATATGTTACCGAAAAAGTACAGGCACGAGAACACTCATCTTATGATGACATTCTGGAAAACCGCCTAGTCAAGGAAAAAGAAATTGGCATCTCGTTAGAGCATATCGCTAGCGTACACACTCAGATTGAGCTTATCAGTGAGCAAGAAAAAAAATTACAAAGTGAATTCAATATGAGCTCATCTCGCAACCTTTCTGATGCAGAAAAAGCAAGGTATGAATTTCAACTCAAGGAATATAACGAACAAATCAGACACCAGGTAGAAGAACTGAATCACCGTAAAGAAATTGCGATTGTAGATAATCAAATGGATTCCATCCTAGATCAGCGAAGCGAACTTCGTTTTAATATTAGTAATAATATACAAAGCAGTAATCTACAAATGCAACTGAGCAGTGTTGAAGAAGTGATCAAGGAAAACAAACAGAAAGTCAACGATACAAAATCTTTTTTAATACAAAAAATTGCAGAAATTAATGGTAAAGAATTTCGTATCCAGCAAATAGAGGCAAAAAAAGTTGATCTTAATAACAAAAAAGCAGCAAAAGAATTGGAAATAAATAACTTTACTGAAAACATAATGGAAAAGTACAAACTTCAGAAAAGGTCAATGGAAGAAACTGCGCGAGACTACACCCAATTTAGTGAAAGAGAAAAAAGTATTTGCGACCTGAGAATACAAAGAGAGACTACAAATTTTGAAAAGTTGTCTGAGCTAGCAAACTGTTTTAGCGCTGGCAGAGGTACTCCTTGCACTATTGCAGGATATAATTCAGACGAGCAAGAATTATTAAGACAAATTTATGAAAAAGAGGACGCTCTATCACAAAACGAGGCAAATGATCTAGTTACTACTTTAGAACAAAAAATTAATAATATAATTGGTTATCTTAGAAATATGGAATCAATCCTAGATCTTCGTCGATTGTGCACTGCTGAAACTGAGGCGTTAAAATGGGCCGTCACCGCAGCAGCTGCCATACCCGAGATCACTGTTTACGTGGGTTTCTTTAGTGGTACTAGTAGTAATTCGGCCACTCTTAATAAAGCGAAGGCCATCTTTGATACCATCGTGCATTATCAAGAGCTGGTATTACAGGACAGACAACAACAATTAAATATTCAAGAATTTCGAAACCAATTAACGGACCTGAACCTACAATTACAGCATGCCAATGCAAACGGTGATTTGAAAAAAATTATTAGCAAAAAAAGATTTTTAGTACAAATGAATTCGTTGGCAAAAACCAACTTTATCAATCAAAAGGATACAGAGGGTGCTCGAATAAGTGTGCAATTAGTCACGCTTGAATGCGAGCAAAGAGATAGTGAATGGAAATTAAAAATATCTCAGCAAAATAATTTATTAAATGAGTGGATATACAATGATACTGATGCAAAATTTCGCTTGCAAATGCTTAGAAATGAAAAATCAGAAATCGAAAATGCTTTAGTTATTAATCAATTGGAGCGTGAGGAAGTTGTACAGCAACGTGAGATTATTAGAGAGGAATCAAACAGACTCAATACTCAGTTAGTATATCTACAAGATAAAATTGCTCAATTAGAAAGCAATAAACAGAAATTAGAAATCTTAATAGGAAATATTGAGAATTCTTTACTTGAGGATAAAAAAATAACTGATCTTTCTGGCGAATTAAAAAAGAAAAAAATTTTTTTTATCACCCAGGATATTGAAGGTGCGATCAGCTCTCAACAGCGAATGCTAGCACTCAAAGATAGCGAAACTGAGCAGGCAATGTATTATTTAGCTATTAATGATAGTCTTCGAAGCAAACATTCCGAAACAGTTAACGATATCAATCTTCAAACCAAAGCTTTATTGGACGGCATTATCGGCGAACGTCAAAAAATAATGGAGGAAATGAGTAAATCAATATCTGTTGAAAGCTTAGAAAGAAAACATCAACGTTTAGATTCTATAACTTTAGACTATCAAGATTATCTTCCTAAAATCAGCGATTATGCTGAGAAGAAATGGGATCAAATTGTGGATGCTAATATGTACTTACGAATGGCCGAATCAAAATATAAAGAAATCTCCATCGCCGATTGGAGGGCCCGAAGCAGTCATGAGCTATTTACTAGCTCATCACATCTTGCTCGCTCATTGGAAGAAATGGAGAACAAAACAATTATTGAAAACAAACAAAGACAATCAACAAGCATGGCGATTATTACTCTCGATAATGGCAATGGAGCTATTTTGCGACGTTTAAATAATGGAGAAAAAGTCACATTTTCTATCGGTGAATTCCCGGCCAGTGGTTCAGGTGATTACTTTCCCATAAAAACTTCAGAAATTGCCAATAATACCCGGATTGTCGATATCGCTTTTGTCCATAATAATGATCGAGCAAGCGCAATTATGCAAAGACCAAGATTAAAGTTAAGGTATTCAGGAATATCTTTCGTCAACGATTCTATTAATGGTTTTATCCCCGATTTTTCTGCTCCAAATGATTTTATTATCGATGCATTTGCCTCAACGGTACCACTTAACCTGATGACTCCAAGCGAAGAAGCGCCTATCATAGATAGGCCTCTTACTTTGAAAACAGATTACCATTATGCGCACAAATATAACCCCTTTCCTGTGTCTGCAGCAGCTTCTGCGGTTGCAGGAGACGAGGGTAATCTGGTTTTTGCTGGAATTCCTTTAACTAGCGTTTGGAGTATCAGTTATGACATTAATAGAGACGGTAGTCCTGCACGAATGGTATATGAAGACTACCAAAGTCATCCACTCCAATCTCTCTATATGTACGTTTGGTACTCTTCTTTACAACAATAAGAATTATATTTAAAAGTTAAATATTGGTAAAAATTTTTACTTTGATTTGGTTTGAAAAATGGAAATTAAGAAAACAAAAAAATTAAAAATCTCACTGCGATCCCTGCTATGCCTAGTCCTGTTCTCCTCTGTCATCATTCACAGTGTGGTGTGCCCTTCGCTGTCTTTTGCTGCCGCTGCCGGCGCTGCTAGTGGAAGCGCAAGTGGAAGCGATGATGCGCCACCAATGATGACCATCACAAAAAATCCTCAGGAGCTTGCGGGAAGTATCGAAAAGGAAAATAGTAAACTAGTAGGTAAAAATTTTTCTGGAAGCTTTAGTTACAAATATTCCATATTCACCCCTCCGACCCCCGGAAGCAGAATAGGTGGTAGTGATGCCAAAAATTATCTCCCTCCGCTGAATTTGGTTTACTCGCCAGAAAATAAGTTGACGAACTTTGGGATGGGATGGGAGTTAGATTTACCATCGATTTCAATAGATGCCAGTGAAGGAATTCCTACTTATCAATTTTTAAGAGACAAGAAAGATAAGTACGTTTATGAGGGAAAGCGCCTGATCTTTGATGAAGCAGGATCAACAATCAACCTATTGGTATTTCACCCTGAAAATAGTTTCAACAAAATCACCTTACTTTTTCACACTCAAGCACTGAACATTCACGGACAAACATACTCTGGAGGCTGGGAGGTCAAAGAGGCCAGTGGTATCACTAAATATTTTCTAAACGATAATTGCAGTACTATTTCTTCGAATATAACCGATCCCAGTTGCCAGCGACAATCGGCAACACCGCTGAATATTTTCAAATGGAACCTTAACTACATTAAAGATAAAAGTGGAAATTGGGTAGAATACCAATATCGTAAAAACTTGGGTGAAGTGATCTTGAAAAACATCAGCTACGCTGACATTTTGATCTCATTTAACGGCAGTGATCAATTCCGAATTGATTCCAATTTCACCTCAAGGATGGGATATCCAACCGCTATCTCGAGCTCTTTGATCACAGAGATCATAGTAGCAAAACGACAAAACGTATTACGCAAATATTGTTTGTTTTATAAAAATCCCTTAACCGTGACACCTAGATACCTATCTTCGCCTGGATGTGAGTTTCCACAGTACCTCAGCACCAAAGTCGCTGAAAATTCCGCCCGGGCAGCCGGAGTAACCGCAGCAAACAGCGTGAGTTTGTTGGAATTTATAGTACCATTCGATGGCCAGAGTAACCTCTCGCAAGCACGAAAGCATTTTCCCTACTCTACTTTTTCCTATACCCACAATCAACAATTGATCAATTCCCCTCAGCGCAAGTTTACGTTTCCGATTAATATCAACGGATTTGGCCTGCTTAAGAAAACTTTTTTTGACTATAACAACGATGGCATACCAGAGATCTTTTCGCACAGACTTCCCGGAACTGAGGTCGACATATTTGTAAATCATGGAGATGGACTAAATCATAATTGGCAAAAACAAAGCATTCATCTTCCCGTAAGATATGCCAAATCAGACCGAACTAATTTTTTTGGAGATTTTGATGGTGATGGCATCACCGATTTTATGAAGTGTAATGGGAGATTTTTAGAAGTGTATCGAGGGAGTGGTGATATTACGAGATCTCAAGATTACTTTGAAAAAGATCCCTTGAAGGTCCCTCTACCTGCGGACTTTAACTGCAACTTTTTCGAAAATCGCATGGCAGAAGCAATAGACATAAATGGAGATGGTCGCTTAGACATTATTGCCAATTTTCCCAATGATGATAAGCACTTTATGATTTTGCTTAACGAAGATGGCAAATCCTTCAAACAAATTATCAAAACAGTTGATCCCCGTTCGGCATTTGCTACGGTTTTTCGACGCAATTTTTTTCATCACTTGGTCAAATTTGCTGACGTAAACGGAGACGGACTTCCTGATCTGACCATGCCCACTCTAGAACGAGGAGGACACTATCTAAGCGTTTGGTATAATACTGGAAATATATATGGTGATGGACCACTATTTGATGCTGTTGATTTATTACCTTATCCTCGGGCCAAAGAAAACCGGACCAACTTTTTTGCATTAACACCTAAACAACATGGATCATATTATAAACTAGATTTTAATGGCGATGGTCGGCCGGATCTGGTTCAATTCAGGGGTGGTGGCATTATGCACGTTTACCTCAATTTTGGCAGTGGTTATTTTTCTGAGCGGCCAGATATCATCGTTAATTTATCTCGAGAAGAAAGCTTTGAAGTATCGGCAACTAATCCTACTATTGCAGATATCGATGATGATGGCATAAATGAATACATCGGTTACTATGCATCTAAGTCTACGTACCGGGTACTTGATTTTAATCGCTATAACGAAGGACATGGTCAATTGGTGCGCTCTGATCTGCTCGCGCGCGTCGAAGAAGAGAGCGGAAAGCGTATCGATTTTCAATATTCGTTGGCCAGCATCGAGCGCGATCGTGATTTGCGCGGCAATCCCCAACCAGATGCCGAAATGATCAACTCCCGCATTCCCTTTCCCTTAACCATATTAAAACGGGTGGTGGTGACTCCTAATCGCATCAATAACTTTCAGACGTCAACAACTGAATATCAATATTCCAAACCGTACTATGATCGTGAGTTGAGAAAGTTTTTTGGTTTTAGTGAAATTGTCACCATAGATTATGGTGATGCCGCCCAACAATCAAAGGTGACCTTTACTAAATTTTTTGATGGCAGCATGCAACAAGGTGGACAACATCTCGCCGGAAATATTATGGCAGAAAGTGTCTATTCGCTTGAGGCATTTCGTAATACCGCACCTACTTTTTTTACGGCATATCAAAATGAAATCGCTAATGCAGCAATTTTAGGAACAAATCTTGCCGATGAAAAAAGTCACTCGCTGCTTGAATACACGCACAATCAACCGTCACTAAATCGGGACGCCCTGGCAACTAGCAACGCTATCCAGAAATCAACTTACGGATTCGGTCTGATTGGGCATGATGCAGGTGATGTCATTTTATGTCCTATTCGAAAAGAAATTAGCAGACCATCTAGAACATCTACAGGTACTACCAATACACCTAGTTTTATTATTGAGATAAATGAATGTGACCCCTTTGGAAATATTGTCCATTCTACACAGCAGATGTCTACTGGATTAACTACGCCAACCCCAACCGTTATTAAAGAAACATCAATACAGTTTGATCCATCAAATTACGACAAACATATTTTTAACAATCCGCAAAGAATTACTGTCGGTGATAGTAGAAACTTACTTACCGAGACACTGATGGAATACAATCAGTGGGGCCTACTTGCGCAAAAAAAACAGCTAATTGAACAAGGAAGTGGCCAAGGAATTGGCCAAGGAATTGGCCAAGGAATTGGCCAGGGAAGTGGACATGGGAGTGTACAAGGGAGTGGGCCGGGGACTTATAAGCGCGAAAATTATGGTTACGACTCGTTTGGAAATCTTGTAACACTGACTGATGCTGCGGGAAATACTTTTCAACAACAGTTCAATGACTCTGGCAATTTCCTACTATGGCAACAAAACGCCATCGGGCATCGCCAAGAATATTCTGAGCATTGTGGCGAAATTCCATGGCCACAAGAGTTAACCAGATTGGGATTTAATTGTCAGGAAAATGGAGAAAAGACAACTTCTCGCAATATTAACGGAATCGTAACTTTCTATGCCTATGATGAAATCTCTCGTCTAGTTGCGCAATATACTAGCGCTGGAGAATTGGTCACCTTTTCTTACATTAGAGGAAATGATGTCCTTCCAAATCGGATTTTGTCTACCATCAAGGTGAACACCCATGATGAAAAAATATTTCAAAAGGCCGCATTTTATGACTTTAAGGGGGAACTGATTGCGGAAGTCACTACCGCTGGTCCTAGTCGATCGCGAGTACAAAAATATACTCTCCGTAACCGCAATGATTTACCAATTAACAGCTATCAACCATACTTTGTTAATAGTGCAGTAGAGGCAATTTTTCGCAGTGGGGTACTGACGCCACCTGGTCAGCAATTGAAAAAGACCACCACTAGCTATGATGCGATTGGCAGAAAAGAATCGGAAAAATTTCCTTCCAAAAGTGAATATTATTATAGTTATGACGGCAGCACGGTCACTACGGACGAGGTAATCGTGGATGCCCATAGCGCGGCCACCAGGGTTTTGCGCAATAAAACCTATAACTTTAATCAACATCAGACTTCCAGTACTAACGAATTGGGTAACCGCACAATTTTTGTTCGTGATGCCTTGGATCAATTGACCGACGTTATTGATGCTAACGGAAAAAGAACTAATTATGCATATAACGGTCTGGGATTAAAATCACGTCTGGATTCACCATCGGTTGGATCGAATATCTATACTTATGACACCAGAGGAAATTTAATCAGCAAACAACTTGTCGATTTACAAAATGCTTCCGCAGGAATAATTGAATTTCAATATGACCCTCTTTCCCGTTTGCTTGCAACACGATACAATGGAACTGTGGTTAGCGAACTGGCATACGATCGAGGAAATGATTTATCCGGATCAGGATGCGGAGAAAATCTTGCAATTGGACGTCTCACTACAGCTACGGTGCATGCAAATGATCCACTGACCGCTTTGACAACCAATTACAGTTATGACGGAAGGGGCAATACTACGTGCGTCGCAAAAACACTGCAGGGAAAAACTTATATGGAAAAAACCGCATATGACAACCTGCAACGACCAGTAGCACTTACCAATCCCGCACAATTGACGACCAACTATCAGTACGGAGAAGATCTATTTCCTCAGTCTGTAGAAGGGGTCATCGAATCCATGACTTACAACGAACGAGGACAAATCGAAGAAGTAAGATATGTCGGAGGCATCACCACCGCCTATACTTACGATCCAGAAACCTTAAATATTTCTGCGATCCGTTCGTTTACAGCAGACAGAGAATTGCAAAATATTCATTACGCACTAAACTCCCGTGGGCATATCGAAAGCATTGATGATCAGTTAGATCAGTTGGGACCGGCCAGTACTAGCGGACACACTTCTTTAAGTGCAAATTACAGCTATGATGCTACAGGACAGCTTGTTTCTTACGAACGACATGCCCAAGAAGGTCAATCGGCATCAGCCTCGGCATCGGCATCGGCATCGGCATCGGCAGATCCATTGACCAGAATTATATTTGCCTACGACCCAGCAGGCAATTTTATTCTTAACCAAAGTTTTTCCACCGATCGAATCACTACCGCTAACGCCTACGCATTTGCCGGCACCGATCAACGTCCATACACCTACGATCAGCGTGGACAATTACTCGCCTCTCCCACACTAAAAGACGTCACTTGGGACTTGGCGGGACGGCTTTTCTCTGCATCAGGCACGCGATATTACTATGATCATGAGGGAATCATTTATTTGATCCTGCGACCAAAAGAAACTGAAAAAATTATTTCACCACACTACATTGAGCGCAGCAGTGGTAGTAGCAACAGTGCTAGCAGCGGTAGTAGCAGTGCTGGCGACAGCGAAGTTCGCAATGATAAACAAATTATTTTTGTAAAAGTAGGGAACGAACGCCTGGCGCGATTAGAACAAAACTCGCCTTCCGCTGCTTCGTCTGCTGCAGGCGGCGAAAATAACGAAATAAAAACTCATTACTACCTCCGTGATCATCTATTGGGCACTAATTTTCTTGTCGCACCCAACGGAACTCCTGCAGAACAAATCGCTTACTTTCCTTACGGTTCGGAAATAAAAAATTCCGCAACGTCAGGCGCAAGCACCGTACAAAGCGAACACCGATTCACTGGACACTACTTTGCTCACGAAAACCAAATTTACTATATGGTAAATCGCTTTTATGATCCCAAGAGCGGGAGGTTTTTGAGTCCAGATCCGTTGTTCTTGGAAAATTCTGAGAAGTGCGTGTCCTCGCCAATGGAGTGCAATTTGTATTCGTATGCAGGGAATAATCCGATTACTAAGATCGACCCCAAGGGACTTAGTAGCGAAGATGCTTTTGATAGTCTTGCTGTTTCATTCGGAGCAACTGGAGTTAATCAGAGTTGGGATAAGTCCATGACTATGCTTAATGATTCAGCAAGAGGAGCATGGGAGGGGCTTACTACATTTGCTAAGGGATACACAGCTGCTGCTGGAGCTGCACTAGGACTCTCGGCTGCACCTGCTATAGTGGCAGCAGCTCCTGCTGCTATATCAACAGCTGCTTTGAAGGTCACTATGGAAGCTAATGTTGCTGCTGTTTCATTCGGCATGTATGCAGCTAAAAATCCAGAGAGAGTTGAAAACATGGTAGGAGCAGGAGTGTCGTTTGTTCAAGGTTTAACTGCTGGTCTCACAAATACAAAGAATGTCCCTGACTATGATGGTACCTATTCTCCTGGTCATAGTGGAATTAACCTTATCTCAGGTAAAGCAGGTGAATTTTTAGGTGAAAAGATAAGGGAGAATTATGTTGAAAGGTAAGATTGACTACAGTCTTGTAATACTGTCCATACTTAGTATTTTTGTCTCTGTAATTTCATTGAGGGAGTACCTATTCTCAGGTTGTGTTAAGGGTAGGGTTGGAATGGAGTATTGTGGAGTAAGTGGATTAGTCCTTCTCTGTCTCATAGGTACAATCACTGCCTATATCGTTTTTAAAACCATTAAGAATTTTATTAAGGGCAAGTAAGCTCCAGTAGCCCTTTATCGCCACCTTGTCGCAAAACTATCACAACACCCCACTTAACAATACTGCATCACAAAAGGAAAAGTGCCGCGCGACCTTTGCGGCCATGTGCGTGACAAAAGGGTTACGTGGCACTTTTGGATCTTTTGGGATTTTTGTTAATCGGGTTTTTGACCTAATGGAGACGACACGTCCCATACCATTTTACCATTTTACCATTTTACCATTTTGGTTTTTGATGCACATTCACTATATATAATATCTACTTCAGTGAATAGTTGTAACATCTTTTCTTGGCACAAACATATCATTTCAGGAGATTACATCAATCATTTATAAAAAAATTGACCCAAATGGTGGTATGCAGTTACTATCTAACTTTATCTATTGAATACTGGGACGAATTAGGAACAATTGATTAGCTAAATATTAAGCCAGGTAAATATTAGGTCAAAGATATGAATACAAAAAATTTTTTACTTATTGTCTGTCTTATTTTTGTCGTTATCTCTTGTAATCAAGGTAATGGCGACCATCCCCAAAATAGTGAAATTGCCATCATGACGGCCCCCACAGTTGCGGCCCCTGCCATTGCTCCCACTGATGTGACAGTCCATCCTGCTCCTATCGCTCCCACGCCTACTCCCGCTCCTGAAGACAAGAATAAAGATAGTTTTATGGAAATGTACAATCATCCTTCTGCGGAAACCGCTGTTACTATTGCAGCGCTGCACAGTGCTACTGGAACTGCCACTGGGGAAGAGCTTTACAACCATTTGACGACACATAACAAAATTGATTTGACTGGCAAACCAGTCACTGATTTATCAATCTTAAGGCCAATAAATAACATTGAATCTATTACCCTCGAAGGGGTCCGTGATGGTGTCATCGAGACCGCTTTTAGCAATTGATACATTTGACGCTCTTAAAAATGCAGGTATTATCCCGCTTGCTCATGGAAATTTAAAAATATGAATCAACTTACAAAGCTTGTATGCACAAAAAAATATCGGACCGGATTATATATATTATTTTGCTTGTCAGTATCCTTTAGTAAGGTCCTCTTCGCCTTAGACAAAAACGTCCTCACATCAATAACTATAGTTAATAGTCCTGAATTAAAGACACTACCCTCTATTAAAAATGTTTTATATCTTTCTTTGAAAAATACGGGAATCACTTCTATAGATCCAATTGAACATATTGGAGATTTAAATATTAAAAACACACACATAAATCTTAATGAAATTAATCTGTCCAAAATTTCGGGGATTGTCAAAATTGATGACGAACAATTTGACCGTCCTGCAACTATTGGTGCAGTCAGATACAATATCCGTGGATTTGACATTACTAGGCTTCATAAAAATGGTACTTTTTATGACGATAACGGATATGACTACGATGGTTATAATGCCAAAGGTTTCAACTTAAACGGTACTAACAGGAACGGCACTTTGTACGATGCTGATGGTCACAGTGCTTTCGCAATTGCCCCAACAATCTCCAATCTAGAACCAACTCCAGATAACTTATTATCTGCAAACGCGCCCACGAGTACGGTTGCTTCTAGTCAAACTCCGCAAAATATTCCCGATTTTAGTCTTACTTTAGAGGACTTATTATCTGACAACATGCCCACAGGCGCGTTTGGTCAACCCTTACAACTGATAAAAGATATGATATCAACGACTGAAGAATTCCATAATATAGTCGGACGCTTTGTAGTTAGAAAAATAGCAATTAAGGAGAACACCGTCCTACTAGCGACGAATATTGGATTATTAAGACTTGAACGTCCCGATGTTAGGGGAATTCGACATTATCATAAAATCGGGGGACTACCTTCTAATGATGTTACCGATGTAGCAATATTCGACGGCACTATCTATGTAGTAGTAAAGGGATTTTTATGGATCTCTACGGACGGAGGAAATAGCTTCCAGTCTAAACCCCTCCCTGATTATGATTTTCATGGCATTTATATATCCGACGGAATTATCTATATGGCAGGAAGTAATGGTTTATTTATTTCCAACGACGGAGGAAATAACTTCAAAAAGAAAGATATTCCTCTACCCGAAGGTGAATATGTTATTAGCTTTTGTGTATCCGGTGGTACTACCTATTTAGCGACCTATAAAGGTTTATTCGCCTATACAGAGGGAGGGGATAGCTTCACTATTGCTTATAAGAAGTTGGGTGGTGATGTTGCAAACAGCGTCTGTGTATCTGGTGATACTATCTATGCAACAACCTACAAAGGTTTATTCATCTCTACCGATGGGGGGAATAGCTTCACCATTGCCTATAATGAATATGATAATCCGGTAAATAGCGTCTATGTGTCCGACGGCACTATTTATGCTACGACCATGAAAGGTTTGTTGATCTCTACTGACGGGGGGAAAAGCTTCAAAAAGAAAATCATTGACCAGAATATACCGACTGATAATCCTGGGGGTAGTATAGACGGCATCTATGTATCCGGCAGCACCATCTATGCAGCAACCATCGGTGGTTTATTTATCTCTACTGATGGAGGAGAGAGCTTCAGAAATGAAATGATCCCTATCAAGGAATTCGATAAATTTAACATTTACGGTAGTGATCTGGTGAGAGACGTTTATGTAAGCGACGGCATTATTTATGCAGCAACCAAAGGCGGTTTATTTACCTCTACTGATGGGGGGAATAGCTTCACTGTTGCCCACCATGAATTTTATGATTCTCTTACTGACGTAAGAAGCGTCTATGTATCCAATGGCATTGTCTATGCTGCAACAGGAGATGCTTTATTTATTTCTACTGACAGAGGGAGAAGCTTCCGAAAGATGATAATTAATCAGTTACAGTCCGATATTTTTGGAAACAGTATATACAATATACATGCATCCGAGAACACTATCTGTGCAGCAACCCACGTAGGTTTGTTGATCTCTACTGATGGAGGCAAAAACTTTCAACTCAAAACGACTGTCAACGGGTTGGGTGATAACCATATAAACAGCGTCTATGTGTCCGATGGCACTATCTATGCAGCGACAAGAAAAGGATTATTTATCTCTACTGATAAGGGAAATAGCTTCCGAAACCCCATAGGATACGGCAACAACCACCGTGAGGATGAGATAATTAGCATCTATGTGGCATCCAACGGTACCATCTATGCGGGAGTCGGAGTCATAGGAGGGGGGTTGTTGATTTCCAACGACAGAGGAAATAGCTTCCAATTCAAGACGACTGTTAGCAGGGTGAATAAAGTCTACGTCTCTGACGGTACTATCTATGCAGCAACCTATGGAGGTTTATCGACCTCCACTGATGGAGGAAGTACTTTTCAAAACAAAACTATTGGCGAGGGATTAGGTGACGATTGGGTAAATAGTGTTTATGTATCCGATGGCACTATCTATGCAGCAACAAATCAAGGCCTGTCTACAGGGTATAAGCACTAGCAATAGGGGTGGCGGCCATATGAGAGATGAACGAGGGTCCACTATACTGAACCCGATCGATCAAATCATTAAATGATGGAAAAATGATGGACAGTAGTTCAGATGAATCCCCTGCTTTTTTATTTTTTTCCATAATATTTCTATAGGATTGTAGTCAGAGGAATATGATGACATTTGGAACACCGTTATTTTGTCCTCATTTTTTTCGGTATTATCAAAATTGGTGTAGATAAATATTCAATTAATTTTTCGGTTCTGTGCTAATACTGCGCTAATATTTGGAGAAGCACGCGAATTTTGCAAATATGTGCGTGCCAAAAGAAGGTATACGACTACTATTACCAGATCTGCCCCCCTGACCCATAATGGTCGTATCGCTACTCCACTTGTAGGGGATCAACATCGTAATTATGATGTCACCGTTTGGTATCAGCGGATCCTCCCCAGGTAAGAGAAATAACTGTTTCATCGCCCAATCACCTTCATTACACAGAAAGGTTACGTAAAGGATATTGAATTTTGATGGTCGTTGGCATCTCATCCTCTCTCCATGCCTTACGAAGGTTCACTTGCGTTTGACCGGCAATTTTGACTATTGCTTTCTTCAGATTCCTCATTGGCCTGATGTAACCCTTATTCCTTCGTCAGGTAGCTACCCCGTATCAGGTTTCTTCAGACGTGACTTCCCTCCCTACTTTGCCCAACCTGAAAACCGATATGCTGTGTTATTATGAAGTGATATTTCCTTATCAAAAAAAGTTGGGAATGTCTCAATGTTAATTATTGAATTTCTTTCCGTTTTAGATGTAAGGGGTTTTGAATGAGAAAAAAAATTGAGATTTTGATTTGTTTGATTTGTCTCGTATCT
>JADGBS010000054.1 GCA_015231325.1 Oligoflexia bacterium
AAGACCAGATACTAAAAATTAAAAGTGGTGAATACCTGATTCCTCATGACACCACTATGTACCAAATATCCCAGATACTCACTACTGGCGATAACGCCTCTATCTCAGTAACCATCCCAGAGGGAAAAAATATTTTTGAAATTGCCAGAATTTTGTCGGACCTAAAAATTACTGATTATCAAAAATTTGTTCAAAAGGCCAAAGACCAGATTTTTCTAAAAGCCATCGGTCTCCCATACGAAAGGGCCGAAGGTTTTTTATATCCGGAAACCTATTTATTCTCAAAAACCTCATCTCCTGAACTAATTATAAAATCGATGGTAAAAGAATTCCGAAGGAAGACCGAAAAGGTCGATTTCTCTGTATCTAAACTCCAACTCCATGAATTAATCACCTTAGCATCTATAGTAGAGAAAGAAAGTGGATCACGAGCTGAAAGACCAATTATTGCAGGAGTATTTTTGAATCGCTTAGAAAAAAGAATAAGGCTACAATCAGATCCCACAACTATTTATGGAATCTTTGAAAATTTCGATGGCGATCTAAAAAAATATCACCTAGAACAAGCTACTCCTTATAATACTTATAAAATAACCGGATTGCCTCCTGGTCCGATCTGCAATCCCGGCATGGAGTCTATCATGGCGGTACTCACAGCTCCTAAACATAAATATCTCTACTTCGTTAGCAGAAACGACGGCACCCATGTCTTTAACAGAAGCTACCAAGAACATACCAACGCCGTCATCCATTACCAAAAACAAGCAAATCATCAAAGGAAATCACAGCAGCAATCACCTTAGGTGACTATCATTAATAACTTAAATAACTTAAATAACTTATCCGAGACAATGTTTTTTACTGTCTTTTTACTTTTCCCTTGTATCGATTACCATAACAAGTTAAAATCATCCTTATATTTATTATGAATGTTATTACGAAAATCAGGAGATTTTCATCCGAGATATAATTTTAGGGGCGTATTATCCCAAATATTTTATTCCCGTTCAATGAGCTCGGATCTGTTTCGTCTTTCTATTCAAGGAGGAATTCTTATGACTAAAGCAGACATGGAAAAATATAAATCGAAGCTGTTGCAGCTCAGGTACAGCATCCTAAATGGCGGATTCTTGAAGACATCGGAGGATTTGCATATTTCATCAGACGATTTGTCCGATGAAACTGATTTAGCAAACAACGTAATTCAACAAAATGTTTCATTTAGCATCCGGAACAAAGAATTGCTCAAGTTAAGGATGATAGAAGCGGCCCTTCAACGAATTGAGGATGGAACATACGGGCTGTGTGATGATTGTGATGAGGAGATTGAATCCGGTCGCCTGCACAACCAACCATGGACAAGTTTATGTATTGTACATGCAGAAGAAAGAGAAAGAGAGAATTCCAAGTACGTTAGGAACGCCTGACTAAAAAATAACGCTATCCAGCTGGTCGTACTCCGAATCCCTCCAGTGCATCTTCTCAATATTTCCTTATAAAAAAGCGTCAAATTTTTTTGTAAAATTTTTTAACAAAAGAAAACATTTTGTCCACTTTTTACGGTTTATCCCCTTCCATCCCCCTGAATTTACGTGGACCAATATGGCACTATTATTGCTTCTACCTAAACAAGAGAGAAACCTCCAACACTGTAACTGCAAAAGGAATAGTTTAGGTGAAAGGATCAACAAAGATAGGTGCCAACAATAACATCGCTTTTTTATCCCTTCTAGGCCAACTAACATGTCTATTAGTATGCCTATCAATATTTACATTATTTACATCTCCATTAGCAAAGTCCACAGATAGCGTTCACTGGAATATCGATTCCAATTCCGCAGCGTCAATAAATATAAAAGATGCCTGGAAATCTTTTTCTAAAACTAAGGATGTCATAATCGCAGTGGTCGATACCGGCATCGATTTCTCACACCCACATTTGCAGCAAAATATTCTTAAAGAAAAAGATGCCAAAGATACTGACGATAAAAAGGCATTAACGATGGATTTTTCCTACAACGCCACTAATCTCCACCTACCCAATGACGATCACGGCCATGGCACACATGTTTCTGGAATCATAAAATCAGTTAATCCTGATATTAAAATACTGCCACTGAAATACTATAACCCTATCGCCTCCGGAGTCGAAAATCTTAAATCCACTATTAAAGCGCTAAGACATGCTATCCTCTCCAACGTAGACATAATAAACTATTCTGGAGGTGGTCCTGAACCTTCTGATGAAGAACTACAGGTACTAAAACTTGCCGAGAAAAAAGGAATCTTAGTCGTCGTCGCGGCAGGCAATGAACATTCCAATATCGACAACAAATCAATGGCATATTACCCGGCCAGTTATAATTTAAATAACATTATTACTGTGGCCGCTCATGACGAAGAACAAGAGATCCTTCCTTCTTCAAATTGGGGACCAAAAACCGTTGATATTTTTGCACCGGGCAATAACATCCGTTCAAGCATTCCCCATGGCCGTGCCGGTTATATGACAGGCACCAGTCAATCCACTGCCTTTGTGAGCGGAGTAGCATCACTGATAAAATCACAATACCCCTTCCTTTTGGCCCCAGAAATAAAAAAAATAATCATTAACAATGCTAAAAAAATAAAAAGATTATCTGGAAAATGCTCATCAGGAGGAATTCTAGATGCCGCTAACACTCTGCTTAAGGCATCACAGTATACTTCAGGTGCTGTAAAAATTGCTACTGCTGCAATATCTAGTGAGCATAAAATTGAACATAAAATATTAAACGAGATTAAATCAAAAAAATGACAATTCATCGATTATCGGCACAACCGAAAAAGATGTTTTTCCACCACGCCCACTCAATTTATTCTCGATAACCGCTTGATGCCTCTGTAAGCTGGATCGTGTCTTAAAAAAATATTCACTCAAAACCATCTGCAATACCTGCAATTGGTACTTATTAATAAATTTTCTCAGTTCAGCAATTGATGCCAGCAACTGCCGGTTAGGTTCAAGCGGGTCTATAATAAATGTATTAACTTCCATTTCATGGTCGCTCTCGGCCTGCTCCACCAAATCACAAAGATCATCCAATAATTGAAACACCAAACCCAAGTGCTTTCCCACACAAAAGAGATCTAACAATATTCGCCTTTGCTGATTACTGTTAATGCTTATCAATTTTTCGTTAAATTTTTTTTTCTCTGCGATCGTAATCGCCGCACTACCGACTAACGACGCTTGAATTAAACGTGAGGTTTTATATTCCAACATTCTCAACAAAACAGTAAAATCGACACTGCCTGAGAGATCTAACACCTGCCCCTGAACTAAACCACGAGGACCAAGACAGCAACTGACAAATTTGATCAGTTCACCAATACAATCAATTTGTATTTTTGCCAACAACTGATAAGAAGCGTTCAAAAGCCCATCACCAACCAACAGTGCCTGCCACTCTCCAAACTCCACATGTAACGTTGGTCGGCCTCTGCGCTGTACATCATTATCAACGCAGGGAAGATCATCATGCACTAATGTGTAGGCGTGGTGAAGTTCCATGGCGCTCGCAAAATAACAATGATTGGGATAAATCTTTGTCCTATTAGTATTTTTAGTATCAAAATATTTATCAAAATCCTCGGCAATCGCCATCACCAATAATGGCCTAAATAATTTTCCTGGTGGAAATACCGCGTATCGATAGGCCTGGTTAATCGGATGATTAAGAGGTACTACCTTTGAGAAATGGCCTAGTAGATTTTCTTCTATCCGTTTTTTTAAAATCTGGACTTTTTCGGACACCTATATCTCCTCGGACAATCTTCTAAAGATCATTTAAAACGTTTTTTTGATAATCACTTCTACTCGCTCCTCACTGCTAACCAAAGAACCGGAATTATCAAGAGGTCTTACAAATGAAATCCTACTGGAGATATTATCAGTGATGTTTTTATCAATAGTGGCCACTAGCCTGGCATTACTGGAACCATAAAATAATGTAGTATTAAAAACCACGTCACCAAAATCCCTGGCCAGGAACATAATCATTCTGTTCCTGCTATATGCATAAAATTCTATATACCAATCTACATATGGATTGTAAAAAAATAACTTCGCCCTGCCTCTCAGTAACTCGGCCTTAATCTTTATCTTAAATTTACTATAGATCTCAAAATTTTGTACCGACACCAAAGATTCCCGAACTGTACTAATCTTATGTATAACCGAATTTTTTTTTGCCTTTTTCATCTGATAGTTAATTTTCTTATCGATGAAACGTAATCCGTTCTTTGTCAAATACCTGGACTTATCTTTAGTTGATGGTAACTTTCTTCCCTCAACAGAACTCAAATTCCAACGATCAATATAACTCTCTTTCTCCTCCCATTCTCGCATTTTTAAAGACATGTTGTGTAAAATGCCCTGATCATCAGGACTCAATAACCATACATACCACTCTTTCGTCTCTTCCTCATACCCCTCTGGTCTGCTATCAATGTAGTTGACAATATTGTGGGGCACAACAACTGCACTTTCCGTAATCTGCACCAAGGCAAAAGCAGAAACAGAAATAGAAACAGAAAATGAGACCACGAGAAGCATTAATAATGCCACCGATAATACAACCGATAACACCACCATCAAAAAACATAACTTACTCAAGCGGAAACCTACTTTAAACACCAGTAATAATATGTCCAGTTACCACGTTTAACTTGGCCAAAACTATTCAATGTGTTAAAATTTTCGTGCAAGAGGAAGGTGGTCCAAATGGCGATGATCTGTTCGATAAAATTTTTTCGTCACTGGAAAGGCCCGAATATCCATTTTTCCCTCCAGATATCTTGGGTCATTTGGGTTATAACCTCGTTCGATAGAACTTATGTTAACTTATTGACTTAAGCATCTTTTATACTTATAACATATAGCATTCTCCAGTAGGAGAATTAATGTCATTATATTTGAGAGGATTTATGATTGAAAAAAACGAACGGCCCTGTTTACCTAAGTGGGCGGGCCTTTACGACGTAATCTACACGGAGGACAACTCCGATGAGATTAAAAACCAGGAACTGGAAGAGCTCTTGAACTCTTCTCTAGCAAAAAATTTCATTGAAGGAGAAGTTTTCAAAGGCAAAGTCATTCATGTTACCGATGAGTACATTACAATTGACATCGGATATAAACAGGAAGGACTTGTACACACAAAAGAGTTCCGTAATTACGACGGAACAATCAAGGTCGCGACCGGCGATGAAATAGATGTGTACTTGGAAAAATTAGAATCACACTTGGGCAACCTGGTGCTATCGAAAGACAAAGCAGAAATAATCAAAGCGTGGGATCGAATCTCTAACGCCTGCGAAAAAGGTGAGGCTGTAGAAGGTACCGTTATCCAAAAAGTAAAAGGTGGCCTATCAGTTGATATTGGGGTGAAAGCATTTCTCCCCGGCTCCCAAATAGATCTTAGACCAACTCGCAATCTTGATAAATTCATTGGCAAAACCATGAAGTTCAAGGTGATAAAATTTAATAAGAAGCGCGGAAATATAGTTTTATCTCGCCGCAGCATATTGCAAGAAGAGCGCGGAAAATTACGTGATGAAACACTCGGCGCTATCCAAGAAGGAATGATCGTAAAAGGAATTGTTAAAAATATTACCGATTACGGCGCATTTATTGACCTTGGTGGAGTTGATGGTTTATTGCATATTACAGACATGTCTTGGGGACGCGTAAAGCATCCTAGCAACATCTTGAATGTGGGAGATGAGATAGAAGTAAAAATTCTTAAGTACGATCAAGAAAAAGAACGTGTATCTCTTGGTCTAAAACAAGTTCAACCCAATCCCTGGGATAGTGCTGCTGCTAAATTTGCACCACAAACTAAAGTTCGGGGAGTGGTGGTCTCCATAAAAGATTACGGAATCTTTGTTGAATTGGAAGGCGGAATAGAGGGGTTAGTGCATATTTCTGAGATGAGCTGGACCCAAAAAATCAAACATCCTTCAAAATTTTACGGCGTTGGTGATGAAGTAGATGCAATGGTTCTAGAGCTAGATGTTGAAAACAAGCGAATATCTCTAGGAATTAAGCAATTGCTCCCTAACCCTTGGGATACTTTGATCAAAAAATATGAAGTCGGAATGCGCGTCAAAGGAACAATTAAATCGATCGTAGATTTTGGTCTATTTATTGATCTTGGTGAAGAAGTTGATGCACTAATTCACATCTCAGATATCTCTTGGATTAAAAAGAACGTCAATTTACAAGAAGAGTATAAACTCGGAGATAAAATCGACGCCAAAGTGATAACCATAGATAAAGATAACCAAAAATTCTGTCTGGGCATAAAGCAGCTGGAAGAAGATCCTTGGAAACGAATTGAAGAGCGTTATCCTGTAGGAACTGTGCTACAGTCGGAGGTAGTAAGGACCACTGATTTTGGCGCCTTCGTAGAATTAGAAGCAGGAATCGAGGGACTAATTCATATTTCTGAGCTTGCTGAAGAAAGGGTTGAAAAACCATCTGACATAGTTAAGAAGGGCGACCGTCCCATGGCAATGGTTATTTCCGTAGACAAGGATTCTAAAAAAATTGCGCTTTCTCTGAAGGCAGTGGAAAAAGCTGAACACCAAGGTACAATAAAAAACAAACATGAAGAAATTAGGTCTGCGACTTTGGCAGATAAATTCAAGAAGGCAGACAAAGAAAAAGAAGAATCAGAAGCTAGTAGTAATGACGCTAACGATAGCAATAGCGAAGATAATCGTAATTAACTATCAGTCATTCCATTGATCATGCCCCACTGATTGCAGACTAATTCATTTTCTTCTCTCCCCAACCTTTTTCGCCTTCTCTCTTTACCTTAAGAATAATTACTTGTATAAGCGCTTTTAATCACTATTATACTATTATTATGAAAGCAGAACTGAAACTGCTCAGCAACAGAACTACAACCGAAGGGCAACAAAGGGTGTTTCGTCTATGAGAATATTTATGATGGTTGATAGCAACGGAGGGCAAGAAAACAATGAACGGGAAGACGATGTCATCGTTATAAATAAATTTAACACAGAACTTCCCAAAAAATATAGGGTGCTCTTGCATAATGACGACTATACCACTATGGAATTCGTAGTAGCAGTCTTACAAAAAATATTCCATAAAACACTACAGGAGTCCCAGGATATTATGATAAACGTTCATCGCAAGGGAGTAGGCATCTGCGGAATCTACACCTACGAAATAGCAGAAACAAAGGTGATACAGGTTCGACGCTATGCCAAAGAGCATGGATTTCCTCTGAAATGTACCTGCGAACCTGAATGATTTAGGGAAATCCATTAGAAAATAAATTACTAAAATGAGGTAAATGCTATGTTAGGTCCACGATTAGAGTACGTATTTAATATCGCTGTCCGCAAGGCCAATGAATTGAGACATGAATTTTTGACTCTAGAAAACGTTCTTTGGGCCCTATTAGGGCACGACAATGACGTCCTCCGAATAATCGAGATGTGTGGTGGCAAAGTGGAGCAAATAAAGTTGGCCCTAACGCAATTCCTAGAAGATGAGGCCAACTTCAGTTTACTGAAAGAAGAAGAAATCAAAATTTTATTTAACAAACAATTCCAAACTGATGAATTAAAATTGATTGCCACCCAAAACGGAATTCTCTACCGACCAGAACTCTCCGTGGCACTACAACGCGTGCTGCAAAGAGCAATAGTTCACGCCCAGTCTGTAGAAAAAGAAAAAATCCACGGAATTAACCTTCTTGTATCAATGATGCAAGAAAAAGATAGTTTTGCTGTGTATCTTTTAGAACATTATCAGATTAAACGTTCAGATTTGATTGAAAAAATTGCTCACACCATTGATCGACCAAAAAATGCGGTAAAAGAAGTCTCTAGTTTTTCAGAAGACAGTGACGAAAACGATTCAACAGAATTTTCACCACATGAAGAGGACCTCAATGATGGTCACGAAAATAATGAGGATGATCGTGGCAGTGAGCATAAAAATAAGATCAAGAAAAGTGATGAACAACAAAATGAGAACGGAGGTAAGCATGGCAAAAAGAAGGGACCACAATCTCAAGATGATATCCAAATAATTAGAGAATATACTAGCAATTTAAATGAAGCGGTTCGTAGCAAAAAAGTTGACCCAATCATCGGTAGAAAGGATGAACTAACTCGTATAATGCAAGTGCTTTGTCGTAAGAACAAAAACAACCCCCTGTTGGTTGGTGATAGCGGAGTAGGTAAAACTGCTATGGCCTACGCCTTGGCATATGCCATAGAAGAAGAACGTGTTCCTGATTTGCTAAAAAACAACCAGATTTACTGTCTAGATATGGCACTACTCATCGCAGGAACAAAATTTCGCGGCGATTTTGAAGAGCGTCTAAAAACGATGCTTAAATGTTTAATCAACGAAAACAGTAGGGGTAGGGGAACAATTCTGTTTATTGATGAAATACATACTATCGTCGGCGCAGGCGCTACTAGCGGGGGCAGTATGGATGTTTCCAATCTTCTCAAACCAATGTTAGCAACCGGAGAAATAAAATGTTTGGGGAGCACGACTTATGAAGAATATCGAAAATTTATGGAAAAAGATCAGGGATTAATTCGTCGTTTTCAAAAAATTGACATCCATGAACCATCAATTGACGAAACTATCAAAATTTTAGAAGGCATCAAAAGTAAATATGAGGAACACCACAAAGTACACTATTCCAAATCTGTGATTCAACTGGCGGTAAATCTCGCAAACCGGCACATCTCTGACAAAAAATTACCCGATAAAGCGATCGATATAATTGACGAAGTTGGTTCCTTTATTCAATTAAATAAACATAACGTAAAAAACTCGCATTCTAAATCACAAGCTACAACATCACAAGCTGCAACTCCACAAGATGCAACAGATGCTACACAAACTACAACTACGCACATCAAACACACTAAATTAAATGTTCTAGCAAGAGATATTGAAGAGGTGGTTTCAATTATCGCCAGAATTCCCAGAAAGTCTCTGGTAGGAAATGATAAAGAAAAACTAAGAATGCTTGAAGCGCACCTCAAATCAATAATTTTTGGTCAAGATGGCGCTGTCGAAAAAGTAACAAATGCCATCCAGCTCTCACGATCAGGGCTCACTACTTCTGGAAAACCCGTCGCTTGTTTTCTATTCGTTGGTCCAACAGGCGTTGGTAAGACTGAATTAGCAAAACAATTGGCCATAGTCTTGGGTATCCACTTTGAACGTTTTGATATGTCTGAATATATGGAAAAACATGCTGTTTCAAAATTAATAGGCGCACCTCCAGGTTATGTCGGTTTTGATCAAGGGGGGAAACTAACCGATGCAATCAACAAACATCCCCATTGCGTACTTTTGTTAGACGAAATTGAGAAAGCACATCCAGATATTTACAACATACTATTACAGGTGATGGATCACGGAACACTCACCGACTCCGCAGGGAAATCGGTCGATTTACAAAACGTAATTTTAACTATGACTACTAACATTGGTTCTGTGGAGATGGAACTTGGTGCGATTGGATTAACTAGCAGTGTATATCTGACTAATCAACAAGAAGAATCTCGTCAAAAAGAGTTTAAACGGGATAAAGTGTTAAAAAATTTCTTCACTCCAGAATTTAGAAATAGATTAGACGCGATCGTGCAATTTAACAGTCTTTCACTAGATAATATGTCTCTGATCGTAGATAAATTCATCATTGACCTTAGCAAACAGTTATCTGACCGCAACATTCATATAGCAATAACTCCCGCGGCAAGAAAGTGGCTAGCAAAAAATGGTTATGATGACAAATTAGGGGCAAGACCCATGAGCAGGTTGATCGATGAAGAAATCAAAAAGATCCTTTCCAAAGAAATTCTTTTCGGAAAACTTCAACATGGAGGAAAAGTAATGATAGATACTTGCAAAAATATCGACCTAGATGGTGAACAGGATCAACTGAACAATAATTCAAAAGAAACCTCTAACGAAAAATTAAAATTTTCTTTTACTAATTAGACAAAGAGGGATGATAGACAAGATAATAAATAGGATAGACCAAATAAAATCGCGTACTACTGATGAAAAAGACTGGAACTATTTTGTAATAACCTGACAATTTTAACAATTATGATGCTCATAACGAGCAAAAAAATAAAAAAATAAAAAAATAATAAAAAAATAAACAAAAAATAAAAATTTTTATTATTTTTTGATTGCGTTGTAACAAAAAAATGTTTATTCTAGGAACAACTTGATGATCTAGAATTCTTTTTTATTAATTTGTTTTTTAATTTTTTACTGGAGGTATCTCAAATGGTTAAGAAAGCAACGAAGAAAACAGCAACAAAGAAAACCGTAAAAAAAGCTGGTGCAAAAAAAACAGCTAAGAAAACAGCTAAGAAACCAGTTAAAAGAGCAACAAGGAAAGCTTGCAGCTGCTAACCACGATTAGACGACCAAATATATCCAAAAGCGACGAACTTTTCTTCTAATTAAGTTTGTTATCCTTTTAGTAGTTCTATTTAAAGATTATCTTATTATTAGTGTTATCTAACTGAACCTAAGTTCTAATATGGTTAATATTGATATAGTCTTCCACAAAATGATTAAGGGGCAGGAAGATGAGGCGAGGCGCCGAGGCATACACAAACGTACGTCGCAGGTGATGAGTCCGAAGTCTGACGAACCCCTTAATTATTTTGTGGAAGACTCTAGAAGGGAATCAACCTTGTTCGCAATGCCTAACAATAACACCCATGTCAGGCGCTCTCAGCTCTTACTTGGGATCTCGAAGATAAATTACATCATACTGACCTGTAACCTTTTCTTCGGATTGCTACTGCTGTTAGTAACTCATCGAGTATTTTATCAAAGCATTGTCATCGTACTGATATCAGCAACAATTCTTTATAAGTGGGGATATGCTAGTCGTAAAGTCGGTGACCATTTTCCGAAAGAGCAAATCGGTTTTTCTTTTTATCTATCGCATATACTTTCAATCTTTCTTTTGATGTGGTTTGATTATGATCTAATTGGAAGTGTTAATAAGCATTTTGGAGGATTGAATTTATATGACAACTACCTCTTAAGCTTCGATCTATTTCTTTTCAAAATGCCTGTCGCTGATTTTTTTGAGAAAGCGCTTTTAAACACTGGATTTATCAAGAATATCTTTTATGACATCTTAATGATTGCCTATATCTGCTATTACCCCTTGGTTTATCTCGGAATTATCCACTTTTCTTCATTTAAAAATGATCCAAAAAAATTTTCATTGATCAACCAGTATTCTTTCTCAATGGTAGTACTCCTGCTCCTAAGTTTTATAGGTTACTTATTAATTCCAGTTACTGGTCCCCAATACTACCTAAAAGAACAATATGGCCTCCACATGTTACCTCTCTCTTTTTTTGGATTAAGCATTCATAATTATATTGCAGGGCTCCATCCCAACCATATAGATTGTTTTCCCAGCGTGCATACAGGTTTAACCATTCTGACGGTCTTTTGGGCATTTAAAATGAAATTCAAGGCACGATATATCTATTTATTGCTGTCACTATTCATCATCCCGGCCACCATCCTTTTGCGCTATCACTATATTTTGGACGTACTAGCAGCAATACCCTGTGCGCTGATCGCATACCAAAGCAGTAAAATATTTTTTCCCGAAGAAACGGGACGAGAGTCTCCTTAGCATCTTTGTAGCGTCTCTTTAAGGCCTATTTAACGCCTCTTTTACTTTTTGTATAATTGCGACCGCTGAAACAGGGTTATGAACAAAACCTTTAAAATTGGGAAGACTTATATCAAAATCATTTCCAATCACTAGTGCCGGGGTTGAAGAAATCTCTTCGCTCTGTCGGAAACAATCTAAAAAGGTAGTGTCATTGGTACTACTGATTGTTTCACCATCCAAAATCAATAAATCAGGCCGTAAATCTTTTATTAAGTATAAAGAATCATCCGCACTATTTACGCTAAAGACCTCCATCCCCTGTGACTTTAAAACTAACTCCATCATCGAACAACGAAACTTTATCTTATCTATAATAAAGATTTTAACTTTGTCTCCACCACTTTGTTGCACTGTCTACTACTCCTCACACTCCCCAAAATAATTCTTGAAAACATTTATCCCACTGCGTCTAGATATTCGTCATCACTGTCCTCAGAGTCCCTTCCCTCCTTCGCTCCTGCTTTCTGGCGCCTCTTAGACCTTTCTAGATTAAGCTCCAACGGGTCAGCTCCTTGATGATGAATCCTATTTTTCAACGATCCCTTTTTCTTTGAAAGCTGTTTTTGAACTTTATGTAGGGCCAAATCTAAGGCCTTATAGATGTTATCACTCTCGCCGGAAGCATTGCATTGAAATGAAGGACCAGTAACTCTAATACTAGCATAGTCGGTATCCTCTTCGGAATGGCATGTCCAGTGTACTTCTGTATTTTCGTCCAAAAACTTATGCAATCGACTGGTTTTCTGTCGTATTTTTTCATCCAATCTACGATTATGCTCCAAATTTTTAAAAGACATTGTCACTTTCATACAGGGCCCCCCTTGTTAAAAGTTATACTTTATCAAGCATATGCATCAAGCATATGCCTGATTATATATATACTTGATCAGGTACAGACCTCACCAGGTATACATCTCTTCTTTCTTTGGACTGAGGTGGATATTCCTAACTGCTCTCTGTATTTAGAAACAGTCCTCCGCGCTATTCTAATATCCTCCTGCGCTAAAATTTCTACAATTTTTTGATCGGTTAGAGGCAATGTTGAGTCCTCGGTAGTAATTAGCACCTTGATTTTTGTCTTTAACGCCTCCGCGGCCAAATCAACCCCTCCTCTTCCACCGACCCCTGAATTAAAAAAGTACTTAAGCTCAAAAACTCCCATCGGAGTATGCATATATTTATTAATAGTAACCCTAGAAACGGTTGATTCATGCATTCCAATTTCGGCAGCAACATCCTTTAATATCATCGGCCGTAAACTTCCAGTTCCCTTGTAAAAAAAATCCGATTGTAAACGAACGATCGCTTCCGTAACTTTCAAAATTGTGCGTTGTCTATTTTGAATTGATTTAAGTAACCAAAAGGCGGATCTCAATTTATCCTTGATATAATCCTTGGCCTTAACCTCACTATCACTAAAACTAGCACTAGCACTTCCAACCCCTAATTTTTCAATCATTGATTTGTACTGACCAGATATTTTTAATTTAGGAATTCCCTCATCGTTTAGAGATATCACTAATTCATCACCAATAAGACTTACATACACGTCAGGAATCACATATTGTACGTCGGTAGAACTAATCAATAAACCTGGCCGAGGATTAAGCTCCTTAATAACCGATAAAATGTGCTCACCCTGACCTCGAGAAATACCATCTTTTTTTATTGAATTAAGAAAGTTTTGGTCGGTCAACTCTGAAAAATATTTTTTCAGAACCAATTCCATCTCTGGAGTACCTTCACCACAATTTTGTGCTTGTATCAAAAGAGATTCTTGGATCGATGATGCCGCACATCCTACCGGATCAAGAAGCTGAATCTTTTTTAGTATCCTTTGGGCCATCATCGCATCAACTGTGTGCTTTCCTATTATTTCATCAAAAGAATATTCTAAAAGGCCATCTTCATTTATATTTCCAAGAATCAATTCTGCGATCTTCCACTCTTCTTCGGTCAGAGAATCCATCCTTAGCTGCCATTCTAAGTGTTCACTCAATGTTCTCTCTTTTGAAAGCAAATTTTCGTAATTGGGAACATCTTCCATATCTGCAGCAGTAACCATCGATTTTGCTTGTATTCCTCCACCGCCAATTACATCCACAACAGGTCCAGCACTTACACGTCCACCGTCATAATCAGAAAATGGCGGACCACCTTCAGTATCTCCTACACTATTACCTAAACTCTCCCCAAGGGTAGGTGGTGCAACACTCTGAGACAAATCACTAAATGACCGCTCCTCTCCCTCATGATTTTGCATTTCTAAACATTCGATTTTATAATCGACATCGCTCACATTCTTATCTCTCGTAGAGAAATCATTCTCTACCTCCTCCAATAAGGGATTCTCTGTTAACTCATTGCAAATGACGTCGCTTAGCTCCAAATGAGTCAGGGTGAGCATCTTTATCGCCTGTTGCAATTGTGGGGTCATCGATAAAGCATGCGTCTGCTTGAACTCGTGCGAAATTTTTATCCCCATACCACTTATCTCCTCTACGTCTGCTAAATCTACTTACATCCTAAATTCTTCACCTAAATAAAATTTTCTGGCCATCTCACTTGCTAAAATTTCCTGGGGAGAACCTCTTACCAACACCCTCCCTTCACTCATGATGTAAGCACGATCCACAATCCCTAAAGTTTCCCGAACGTTATGATCAGTAATCAATACTCCAATATTGCGCTGCTTTAATTTAATAATTATGTTCTGTAGATCATTTACCGCTAAAGGATCGATCCCTGCAAACGGCTCATCCAATAAAATAAATTTTGGCGACAAAGAAAGTGTTCTCGCTATTTCAACCCTTCGCCGCTCACCACCTGATAATTGATTGCCCTTAGATTTACGGATGTGCGCCACCCCAAAATCATTTAGTAACTCATTCAACACTATCTCGCGTCTAGATCTAGATAAATCGCTACACTCCAGGGCCGCATAGATATTTGCCTCCACACTTAAATCTCTAAATATAGAAGCTTCCTGCGGTAAATAACCAATCCCCTTCTTCGCCCGTAAGTGAATCGGATCTTTAGTAACATCACGATCCATCAAAACTATTTTTCCCTGATCAACCTTGATCAGACCTACCATCATATAAAAAGAAGTTGTTTTACCTGCGCCATTAGGTCCTAAAAGACCAACAACCTCACCTGACTGAACCTTGATCTCAACATCGTTAACAATCTTTTTGCCGCCAATCTGCTTCTTTAGCCCAATCGCTTCCAACGAAAAAATTGGGCGATCAGTGTTCATCTCTACGTCAGACATTTCAGACATTAAATTACCACTATTGCCACTCTTGCTCATAATAATTAACACCTACTTACCTTTTTTTAAGATAAAACTAGAACTCGAATCATCAACCTCTACAACCTCGCTCTTTTCATAAAAAGTTATCTTGTTGCCTTTGATAATATCTTTCTCCTGAATCAATTTTGGATATCCAGTTAAAACGATCTTTTCCTCCTTTACAATGCCCTCCAATTTCTCGGAGTATGCCCTCCTTTCAATAAACACCTGAGGCGGCCCGCCGCTCCCGCCAGGAGAATTACTAGTATTTCCTGTATTATTTGGATAGATCTTGTCAACTACTCTCACGTCGTCATAAAGCACATAGTACTTAAGCTTTTTATTATAATTTTCCAGAAAAATTTCTCCTCGAAGCGAACGTGCTTCCAAATTTTCCCTTTTTATATAAACATTATTTAACAACTCTACGTACAACGTATTGGCATCAGCATTCAACTGCTCACACGTAAAATTAATCCCCGGTTCATAAGGACGTGCACGATCTATTCTCCCCACCACTCTCCCTATATAGTGCACCAGTTTTTGACTTGGCCATGAAATCGCCTTGTCTGCATCAACGAACAATTTATCCTTAGTCTTTTGAATCAGAGTTTTTGATTTCACTTGTTGTTCAGCGACAAAATAATCTTTGGCAGCGACGTAGGAGGCAGTACGCGCATTTATCTCCGAGAGATCATCAGATAAGGTAACATTTCCCTCTAAAAAAATATCATTACTATCAATCAACGCATAACCTGAATTGGCAGTATAGCTCATCTTCTGTAACTTGCTATCGTAGGCAACACCTCGCGGATATTCAAAAATCGCCTTGCCTGCACCACCAACACCTCCACTAGCACCACCAACGCCACCAGCACCCTTTCCACTAAAACCCTTTTCTAAGGTCAACACTCGGGCATTTAAAAAAAGGGAGGGTTTTTCTACGTCTCTTAGATAATAGTAAGCACGATAAAAAACATGATTTTCACCTGCCTCACCGCCAACGGTGGTAGCACCACCAGAGGAATTTTGAACCACAATCTCTTGCGATTGATGCCAGTACAAGTAAGTAAATGCCATGGCTGCCAGTGCATAAAAGAGAAAATTGATAAAATTAATCTTAAGTGTAATCATTACAATAACCTCAATAATCACTGTCCGCAAAATCACTATCTGCAAAATAAGTGTCCACAAGTATACAGCAAATGTACAGCAAATATACAGCAAGTAAGTTTTTGACTATAAAACTTAGAACATGCTATAAGGGCAACGAGTATCCATACAACCCCTAAACCATAAATTAAAATTTTTGTGATGTATATGAAAGAAGAAAATAACCCAAATAAATCAAATGTGACCTTAGCAAAAATTATCAGATCAGGCGCAAAACTAACACCGATGATCAACCAATATATCTCGATCAAGGAAAAAAATCCTGAAGTGCTTTTGTTTTACCGCATGGGAGATTTTTACGAACTTTTTGATTCAGATTTCGACTCTTTTCAAGAGTTTTGTGGAAGAGACAACATTATTGATATCTGTTTTATTGAAAATTATTTATTTCCAGATAAAGAACGTCTACCTATCATAATAGAAGAAAAATTAAATTTAGAATTGCTGCAGTCTTATATCATTACTTTCCAAGATTGGGCCAAAGAAAAAGAGATCAACCATAAGCAAACACAGCAACTAATTCGTGAAAAACAAGACATCGATATCTACCAAAATCAATTAAAATGTCAGTGTCTCCAATGCTCATCCGATTTTAAAAATAAAGTTAGAGATTTGGTGTTTTATGAATGCCAGAACAATATCGAACAAACTGTATTGGTGTTAAAAGAAAAACTAACAGAACCATTACCAACGCCACAGGATTTACAGGGGTTACAAGAGATAGTTCAGTTACTGAACAAAAATGTTGAAAAAAAAATTCACTCTATTCGTAACCGCTTAAAACGTGCCTCTATTAATCGACTGGAACATCAGATCAAGTCGGTTATTCGTAGTAAACTTGGTCCTGCCACAGAAGTTGGAAAAATTTATACCCAACAATTACTTCCAGTTTTTGAAAAACATCTGCAAGAAAGTGGGCTCCCCACCAATTTAGTAGAACCCAGCGAATATGAAAAATTTTATCGCCAACAAGGCGTTAATTTCTGGAGAGACGAAAAATATTTACTAAAGGAATTTGATAGACTTGTTCATTCGGTATTAATGCTTAAAAGAAAGGACATGTCCTCGGGTATTTTACAAGAATATCTAGGACAATTTTGGCTGCACACTGATGCGCGAAAGTTAAATCGAAATATAATATACCATGTTGGACCAACTAATTCTGGAAAAACCTATCATGCTATAGACGCATTGTGTAAAGTTGCCAGTGGCTGTTATCTGGCACCTCTACGGTTACTGGCAGCAGAACTTTTCGACACCATGAATGATAGAGGGATAAAAACTACACTTTTGACCGGAGAGGAGGTTATTCCCACCGAAGGCGCCACTCACTTTTCATCCACGGTTGAGATGGTAAAACTGCATGAATATTTTGATTGCGCAGTAATTGATGAAATTCAAATGATCAGTGATCCGCAACGTGGTTGGGCCTGGACTAGGGCACTGGTGGGGGTTCGCGCAAAAGAAGTACACATTTGCGGTGATGATACTGCCATTAATTTAATAAAAAAAATAGTTGAGCTGACTGGCGACACTTTGGAATTCCGCCATTATGAGCGAATGACCAAATTAGAAATCATGGATTACCCAATCAACCTTGGAGATCTAGAAAAAGGTGATGCGCTCATTGTTTTCTCTCGTAGAAACGCCCTTAAATACAAATCCGATTTGGAACGGCTAGGGCTCAAAGTCTCCATTATATATGGAATGTTAGGACCGGAGGTAAGAAGAGAACAAGCAAGAAAGTTCGATCAAGGGGAAACAGACGTAATGGTTAGTACTGATGCTATCGCCATGGGTATGAATCTCCCTATCCAACGAATCATCTTTTCTACAATCTCAAAATTTATTGATGAGAAGGAATATAAGCTTAGTCCAAGCGAAATAAAACAAATTGCTGGTCGCTCAGGTAGATACAAGCGTTTTCCTATCGGTCAAGTTAGTTGCTTAACCAGGGTAGATAATGGGATAGAGGAAATCAAAGAGGCAATGCTAACTGAGTTGGAACAAAAAAGTTATGCTATGGTCGGACCAGATATAGATATATTTAATCAGGTCAATCATGCTTTGACCATCAACTCCTTGCCCATACTGTCGCTCTCGGAATTCTTGAATTTATTCAATACCATGAATTTCGAATACCCATTTTGCTGTGTCGATCTAAAAGAGATGATCGAAATTACTGAAATTGTAGAAACAGCAAATGAAAAATACAAAACCCTTTCCGCCTCAGAATTGTTTGGTTTTGCCTGTACACCAGTTAATCTTGGTCTGGTAGAACATGTGCAATATTTTATCTTCATTCTCAACAATTTCATTCGCTCAGCACCGATTAAATTTGAAGAGATCAATTACTCTTCAGAAAACATCGATTATTTGGAAACTTCTATCAAGTGTCTTGAACTTTATCAGTGGTTGGCCAGGCATTTTAATGGCAAAAATTTCGACTTTGGTGAGCAAGAGCTTTTGTATAACAAGTCACTAGCAATAGAAAAATTAAATAAATTACTTTCAGATCATATTGTACAAAGTTGTTCCAGTTGCGGACAACCACTTCCTATTAACCACGGATTTGGAATTTGTGATAAATGCTTCAAAAGCAAACGCTTTCCACGACGCAATCGCGGTAGTTTTGGGGGAAGACCACCAAGAGGCGCACACGGAGTCGCACACACTGGAAGTAATAAAACCAACCAAGATGCACGAAGATCTTCGTTTCGCCGTCCACGGACACGACCGCATCCGCACAAAAATCCACACAAAAATAGCTAATCTAGTCTTTTTTTATTCCGAAAAGCATTCATGAAAAATAAAGACGGTGGACCTACCGCCACCAACGAAAACGAAAA
>JADGBS010000055.1:0-510 GCA_015231325.1 Oligoflexia bacterium
TTAATATCTAAGTCCCAAATGTTATAACATGTATTGATCACAAGCTTTTTTTCTCCGCTTTTTAGAACCCATCGGTTGAAGTTCATCATCATTGGTTCTGGACCACGATATAATATCGCGTCAGTTGTATGAGCAGGTTCATTATCGAAACGTAAAGTATTGTGTGTTTTATTTTTTAAGTAGGTCTGAGCATTTTGGTTCATTGTCCATAGATATCCACTTCCTGCATAGTAGGAAAGCGCGTTGGAAATATCTATTCGTGCGGAGCTTATTAATTTGGTAAGTGGAACTAAATTAATTAAATTATTATTTGATACGTCGACCCTCATTCCTGTTGCACGATGAAAATAGGCAATTGGTAGAAGGTTAGTAATATTGCTGTTTGCTAGATTAATTACCCCATCTGCGTCAGTCCTAGCATAGTATGTGTTGTAAACAAGTCCGCAAGTTTGGGGGGTTGGTTGTATGTTAACTTTTTGTGCTATCACCTCAAAAGTTCGGTACAGGCCA
>JADGBS010000055.1:520-18977 GCA_015231325.1 Oligoflexia bacterium
CTCAGGGTTATTCCGGTCTTGCAATGTGCTCTGGCAGAGACTAATAAAAGCGGTTCTTTGATCAGTAATTTCTATGGGTGTGCAGGAGTGCTTTGGGAGTTTCCAGTTAATATAATTCCCCCTTTCCGTATTCAATAAATCACGTCCAGTTACCTCTATTGCGTCATCAAGTCCGTTCTTTAGCAGCAATACCTGCTCCATACAATTTAACTTCAACCACTTTGAGCCGGTAATCTGGCCTAGAAAGTATCCACTTGGTGCTTTATAAATTTTTTTTCCAGTAAGCAATCTTCCGAATTTTAATATGGATGCATTATGGTAATTTACGTTAATAGGTCTAGTGATAGGCGGTACCTCTATCATGTTAGTAATTAATGTGCTAAATTTACCACTTAATGACCTAAACGAAGTTAACGGCAATGGACAACTCAGTCGATTTACTACTTTATCAGTGTTGTATAAACTCATTATGGCCTTCACAAAGCTGTCTCTATCTCTTTCCGATTCACCTCCTTGCGCAGTTGCATTCATAAGAACAATTGGTTCTATTGATTCCTGGTTGTTTAAGTTATCTTCCGGCCTGTTTGTCTCTTGCAAGATGATGCTGTAGCGTAAGTCGGGATCGACATTAACAATATTTGTATCGCAATAGCGATAGGCATTGAAGAATTTAACTTTAAAATCGTTTCCTTCGAATAGTGTGTCGAACGTATTACTGGCCTCATCAATGAATGAAGAGATATGATCGATAGTAAAATGATTAGACTGAAGTTCACTCGAATAACTCCTAATGTCAGATAATTAAACTGACGATATGTTTACTAATGAATCTTTTTAATAAATGCTAGTTAGGATTCTAGTGTGAATATTACTAGATATGACCACTAAAATACCTAGAGGTTATTGTAATACGACTTGGTTTAGTCGGAAATAATAAAATTATTTTTATTTCAAGGTGATAATTTTTTCTCATATATTAACTGTATTTAATTGTGCGTTTTCATAGTTATCTTTATTGGTTATAATATCTCGCTAATCTCGTAGTAGTGCTTTACTTGGTTGTTCGAATTCCTGACATGCTGCAATGCATTGATTTATTGGCAATATGGAATGACCGGCATTGTACTGGTAAATCAAACGCAAGGGATGAAATAGTTACCACGTTTTTTTTTGTTTGTTTCTCGATATCACAAATTATCAAAATTTGCACATGCGACGCGAACTCCAGCTGGGGGATTACCTCTCCATTGTTGGCAATTTGACTCTGCATTGGTTCCAGGATAATCCACTCAAGCAAATGGGATTATGCCGGTTGCACCTGTATCTCCTTTGTCGCCCTTTTCTCCTCTCAATCCAGTAGGATTGCCTACCCATGCACCAGAATTGCTGATAACCTTAGTTCCACCAATTTTTAATCCGGTGTTGTTATCTGTTAGGGTGTCAATCGTGTTTTTGACCGCTTGCAAACGTCTATACATGTCCTCCAATCGTACCTGTTGAATAGCAATAATTTTTTTAGATTTTTTTCTCTTTCAGTTTCTGCTTGAGCAGCATTTACCGAAGTACTGAAAAAGCAAAGCGACAATGTTAATAACGTTAATCTAGTAACCAATTTGCTTGTAGACGAAAATGTCACAAAATCAATAGAGATTTTTTGCATAAGATTCTCTCTGTGAAAATAGTTTTAAATTTTATACTCAGAGTTCCTCTAAAGCGGACCTTTTTTTTACCGATTTACCGTTTTACCGAATTTTAATATAATAACTAACGATAATATTTTTAGGACGTGTTTCTGCGTCTCCACCAGAAACGGATACGCTGTGACTATGGGAGTGAGGACTAGTGGTTGTTGGGAATGGACCGCCGTGATCTGAAGTGGAACTCCATGCTCCTTTATAATGGACGCCGCTCCCACCAGCGACGAAAATATTTACGAGATGATCATGAGTATTTCTGTCAGTCGACCCACTGAATTGATTGTTCGGCATCTTGGTGAGATCGTCCAAAAGCGTTCCTACAGGTTTATCCCCAGAACTATCTACGTTAGCACCGTAATCCTTCATTCTTAAAAATCGCCCACGAGCATCAGGTACTTGTGTCAGTCCTGTTAACTGACGCAGTGGATTATCAACCGGTAGCGCAGTTTGCCCATCCATTAATACCCAGTCATTACCGTTCAAATTTTGAAATGCTTGCAAAGAGAGCAGAGATGCTCGAACTTCTCCTACAATGCCCTTGTTAAGGTTTTTCTGAAGAGTAGATACTATAGTTTGTTGAATGGCGACAACTTTCTTTAGTTTTTGTATCGCTAAGGCCTGTATCTCTAAGGGTTCTTGTATCCCATATGAAGTATTAATGCAGATAGATACATTTATTAATAATGTCGTAAGAGTCGTTATTGCAAATAATTTCATCCATTCTCCATTTTAAGAGTACTTTTCGTGAATATTCAATCCACATTGTATAGTGTTTTTGATTAATTGAAGAACAAAAGTAAGTATAAATGGTATGCAAATGGTATACAAATTGTGTTAGGGAAAATAAATTTTATTGAAGAACTTACGACAGAACCTTTGATGGCCCCCCCGCTTTGAATTGTAGCGCTAAACGTAGCTCTAATTGTAGTACGTCTCTAATTCCTCTGTACAGTTTACAGTGGCCACTTTTCCTTCAGACAATTCGTCGGATTTTAAATAGAAAGTGACATCGTAGTTTCTGGTGATGTTTAAGATTCTTCCATGGTCGTAAGCTTTGATTTTTTCTCCGGTCAATTTTTTGTTTTCCAATTTAAAAATTAAATTGGAAAGGGATGATTCTCCTTCAAAAGCAAATTGAAAATTTTCATTATTAATTCTGCCATCGGGAATAGAAAATTTGATACTTACTTCTTTGTCGGGAATAGTTAGTTTTAACTGGTCGCAAGTTACTTGTGAGTAACTAAAAGCAAACGAATTAAAAGAGAGGAGGAAAAGAGGCAATGATAATAACTTTTTCACACTAAACTCCTTCAATTAAAGATTAACGATTACACCAAAAATTACGATATTATGATCAATACGATGATCAATATGATGATCAATATGATCATCATATTGATCATCAACCAGAGCGCACTGGCACTGTATTGAATTTGGAAAAAAAAATCAAGAGTTAAGTTGATGATGTTTGAAAAAGTTTTGCATGTGGGAAATTTAGAGGCATTCGATGTTTTTGTATTCGTATAACATATTACATGTTAACTAATCCATTCGACGATCTTATCGTATGTTGATTCATACTGATTGCTAATGTTTCCACCTCTGTTTATAATTATGTGATCGTAAGGATAGTTCTCCATTACTGGCGATTCTGAAGATCGTTGCCTTCTATATTCTTCACCTTTAGACTCTTCATCTTCATCTTCGACTTCGACAAGCGAGCTTGCTATTTTTCCTCTAAATTCATCGACCGCTGCCGCTATTTCTCCGTCCTCATCTGGAATTTGTGAGATGTGATCGTTGAACTCCTCAACCGAAATAGAATCTATGCGTTTTCTTGGTACAGAAGCATCAGATGCTACAGAAACATCAGATGATACAGAAGCACTAGATGGATCGCCTATAGGGATAAACATATCAAAAAATTGTCCAATGACGTCTCTTGGTGAACGGTGTTCAAAAGAATTTGACTTTTTATTTCTCGACGCCACGTTTCCTAATAAAACACCAGGTCTAGCATAAACCAAAATTGTATGCACATCATAATTGTGACTTTTTAAAAGTGATACAAACAATTCGGTTAGGTCTTCTATATCATAAAGCATGGCGTCACAAATGACTGGTTTCCCTTTTGCGGCTTCCATTTCAATTGATTTATATAGGCGAATATGTTCTATACTAAATTTCCGTGGAAATAGCGCTAGTTCTTCCCTTGGCATTCCAAGGTTCTCTCCGGTCAATTCATCAATCGATACAAATGATGCTCTATTATCTAACTTCCCTTGTATATAGCCAGCGAGCCTGGATTTACCGGAGCTACTTGTCCCTAAAATTAATATCACCTTTTTTTGAGACACGGCAGCCGAACTAGCAACTGCAGATTTTGGGAGCAAGGCACCATAGGTCAACATTATTACAAATAACATAATAACTTTTTTCATGAAAAATCTCCTGAAACATATACATGTACATGTTATACATGTGTTGATAAAAAAAATTTGTTTTCGATACATTTCGATACATTTCGATATATTTAGATACACTTTGATACCCATTGTAGCATAGATCTAACGCAGAAAGACCATTACTTTACAATGGGCCAGGTCAAGGGGCAAAACAAATAAAAGACGTAACTAAATAAAAAAAGAATTTGTCGCCTTTTAAAATTTAAGTAGAATGTATGATACTTAATCGGATATACTGCTTAGGTTTATGTTTATGAAGGAGATGCCCATGGATTTTAATAGATCAATATTGATGGTGATGATGTTTTTTGTCTTCTTGCTTTTTTCGACAATTTTTTCGATCGATTTTCAAGCGCATGCTTCCGCTGCTGCTACACCTAGCGCGTTATCAGAATTTAGTCCAATCTCAATACCGTTTCCCACTGATCCAGCAAAAGTATGTATGACTTTTTCTTTTGAAAAGCAGAACACAATTAATATTGATGTAGATGGTGATAACAACATAATGCTTGCTGATAAAGAAACGGTTAGCAAAATAAGAAAAGTGTATAGACAACAACGATTAGATAGTTGGATTATATTCAACTTCAAAGATGAGATAAATTATGAATGGTTAGCCCCGAATGAAATCGTATCAGATATATTTTTAAGAAGAAAGGCCAAGATAACTGTTACGCCTTCTACTACCGGCGGTGTTCTAATCGATGATAGTTTTTATACCACAAAAAGTTTGATGGTATTCTGGGCATACATGGAAAAAAAACAGTCTCCCCAAATTTTTGCAAAAATGAGTGAATATGAAAGAAAACGTCTGATGTTGTTATTTGACTACGAAAGGATCGCACAGTCTCCTCAACTTATGGATGAGTTTACTTCATTCATCAAACAGGCGCACGGATATTTTTATAAAATCCATTTGCAGGTCAAACCTGAATTTCATCTCTCTCTTGTCGCAGATCTTTTGTCATATTTATCAAGTCATAAAGAACTGGCCGATAAAATTCCTGCGTGGAAGTGTACGAATGCATATAACGATTATTACCAAGGAGAAAATGCGCACTATTCGCCAACAATTGTTATATATGTTAGGCCTTCAACTGCTGGTCGCGAAGACGCTCACAGAATTCTAAGTACTGTGTTATCTGGATTACTTCAGCGATATAGCGGTGTGTCAAACACAATTGCTTTCGACAATGTTTCTAGCAGTGCTCCTAGCGCTGCTCCTGTCGGAGCTCCTATCGAACTATTTTTTAATAAAAAAATTAATAATCTTTTTTATGTGGCAGGGGGAAATGGGGACGATAAATTTTACTGGAATAGTGAGATTGTTCCTCTGCTTGGTATAGGTGGCAAAGATGTAGGGGGAAATCTCGCTGGGATTTTTACTGATCCAGATCTTGAATGGGTGGATGGATATATGTACGAGGACTAGAGAACTAAAATAGACCAGACCAGAACAAAACAGGCCAAACCAAACTAAAGAGTGAACTTAAATAATAGGGGGTAGTGATCTGAAAAGCCTGCATCATCAGCATTCTCGCTACTAAAGTTATAACGCCATGGAATAAAAACATTTTTGTAGCGGTTGTTAATTGCACGAGGATTATGGATATCAAACGAGCAGGGTAGTAGCTGTGGGGCATTGCCTTTGGATTGCATGTCACTAGAGATCATATTACTAGAGACGAGAATCTTGTCCAGATCATTCCATACTTTCTCTTGAGTATAGTAATAAGTTCCAGGGGGCAGTTGGGATGAGTCGCATTGGGGATCGTTTATATACTGGGAGTGAACGTTGGTTAATGCCGGAGAGAGGGAAGAAGGAGAGAGGAAAGTTGAAGAGTCGGATCCTATTAGAATTTCGTCGACGGGGTTAGGGTATTCAGTGTTCACCGTATTGAAATCCCCGACGACCACCACCCGGTAATTGGGGTCGTCCTTGGTCCTCGCAAGGATTTTTGTGCGCAGCATCTTGGCCGCCTCAACTCTGGCGGCGTGGGGATTCTGGGGGGCCGGCCAGTGATTTACAAAAACACTTAAAGGGTAACGATCGTTGATTTTGAACACGACTTCCAAAATATTTCTAGTAGGGTGCTCTTCAAACCAATCTCCATCAATGGTGTGTTGGTAATAACCTTGATATTTAATGTGGTCATTGAGATTGAAGAGAAGTGCGACATTTATTCCCCGTTCGTCTTCACCCTCGGTTATTACATATTTTTGATAACCCAATTTGTTGGCCAACCGCTTAAGCACATTTTTGTTTTCAATCTCTACTACCCCCAGCATATCCGGAGCAGTGGCCCTTTCGCTGAGAATCGCTTTGGCAATTTGACTTATCTTTAGTTCCATTTTTTCATCGGTCCAGTCGGTGCGGTAGCAACGTTTACGATTTGCAGGACTAGATATTTGTCCGCAATTACTTTTTAACGGATGATCAATAGGCAGGAATTCCCAATCCTCCATGTCTTTGTCGTGAGTGGCGTCAAATAAATTCTCGACGTTATAGGACATGACTTCGTAGGTATGGGAGGAGGAGTCTGGGGAAGCTAAGCTAACGGGAAAAAAGTGAGGAAGAGACATCAACGATAACGATAGTAATAGCAATGATCTTAGTAAACAGGTCTTCAAACGGCCATTTGTGCTGCGAGAAGGTCCTAATTTCATCTGGTGCTCCTTTGGTTTTGGTAAGGTTTGTTTTATGAGGGGATTACAGCACGTTTAGGTTATGGTAATTTTTGCTTTAATGGCCCTCACTTAAGTGAGTATAATTAAAATTTAATTTAGAAAAGGTTTTAATTTAGAAAAGGTTATTGCGAAAATTTTTATAAAATGGGGAAAAATGAAAAAAGTTGAGGACGAATGGGAATACTAAATAATTTAGGACAGTTAGGACAGTTTGGACATTTTGAACATCTTGAACACCTGGGATGTTTTGGAATTTTTTTTGTCATTGTATTGACCTTGACTTTAGTGATTAAGTTATATTTAGGTTTGCGCAACCAACGTTGGATTACACAGCATCGCGAAAGTGTGCCGACGCTCTTTACTTCTTGGATTTCTCTTTGCGACCACCAAAAGGCCGCAGACTACTCTTTAGCAAAAATCAAAAGCGGCAGAATTTTTTTGATCGTTGATGTTATTCTTTTATTTATATGGACAGTAGGAGGGGGATTGGCGTGGCTAGATCAATCGGTGGGCAGAGCGATGGGATCTGCCGCCATGGGAGCTGGGGTGGGAGTGATAGGACAGGGGGTAAGTTTGTGGATAATTTTTTCTTTGATGAATACACTTTTAGATCTTCCCCAGGATATATATTCCACTTTTGTGCTCGAAGAAAAGTATGGCTTTAATCGCACCACAGTCAAAACTTTCCTAACAGATTTAATTAAGAGTCTCTTGCTTTCGCTGGTGTTTGGGGTACCGATTTTTGCAGGTCTAGTGTGGATTATGGAGACCGTGAATATTTGGTGGGTTTGGGCCTGGATTTTTTTAACTATGATTCAGTTATTACTGACTTGGTTATTTCCGGTGTTAATTGCGCCATTTTTTAATAAGTTTTCTCCATTGCCAGAGGGCGAGGTTAAGGTCGAGGTAGAACGTTTGCTTGCACGAACTAATTTTTCCTATAAGGGGTTGTTTGTTATGGACGCCTCAAAGCGCAGCGCTCATGGTAACGCTTACTTTACAGGATTTGGTAATTTTCGACGGGTAGTCTTCTATGATACCCTTTTGAAATCTTTGACTCCTTCCGAGGTGGTGGCGGTGTTGGCCCACGAGGTGGGACATTACAAGAAAAAGCATGTTATGAAATTTCTGTTATTATCTATCATCGGAAGTGGGGTAGGATTATGGGTTTTATGGATGTTAGCACATGCTCAGTGGTTTTTTGCTACATTTGCAATTCCCCAACCCTCTAACTATTTAGCGTTAATTATTTTTTCTTTGATTGCCCCTATTTTTATGTTTATATTTACTCCCATTTTCTCCTGGTTATCACGTAGGCATGAGTTTAGTGCAGATAGTTACGCTGCGAAGATGGCATCCTCCGCAGATTTAATTTCCGCCTTGATGAAAATGTTCAAGGATAATGCTTCCACACTTACTCCGGATCCACTTTACGCACTATTCTATTACTCGCATCCCGATGCCTCTACGCGTATTCAATATCTTCAACGTCTAAGCGAGTGCGAGCGTGCATTATGAGTAATCGATATCATTTGGAATTAGCAGAAGAGTTAATATCCCTCCATAGTAAAGTTAAATTGGGAGGTGGGGCGCAGGCCGTTAAAAAGCATCGAGAGCGTGGAAAACTATTACCGCGTGAGCGAATTGCCAAGATTATTGATGCGGACTCTTTCTTTTTAGAATTATCTCCTTTGGCGGGGGAAGGACTGTATGAGGACGAAGTTCCTTCCGGGGGAATAATTACTGGCATTGGAAAAGTACATGGTGTTCATTGCATGTTGATTGCCAATGATGCCACTGTGAAGGGGGGGACTTATTACCCCATCACCGTTAAAAAACATTTGCGAGCGCAAGAGATTGCTTTCGAAAATCGTTTACCTTGCATTTATCTAGTAGATTCAGGTGGTGCCTATTTGCCACTACAAGCTGAAGTATTTCCTGATCGTGACCACTTTGGTCGAATTTTTTTTAATCAGGCACAGATGTCAGCGCAAGGAATTCCTCAAATTGCGTTGGTGTTGGGATCTTGTACGGCAGGAGGAGCATATATTCCTGCAATGTGTGATGAAAGCATTATGGTAAAGGGGAACGCCACCATTTTTTTGGCCGGTCCACCTCTCGTTAAGGCCGCTACGGGAGAGGAAGTAAGCAGTGAAGAATTGGGTGGGTCTTATGTGCATACTCATTTGAGCGGAGTTGTCGACTATCAGGTAGAGAATGAAGAGGCGGGGTTTGCCAAGGTGAGAGAGTTGATTCTCAATTGTTGTTCTGCTGCGTCATCTGCTGCGTCATCTGCTGCGTCATCTGCTGCGTCTGCGCCGGTGCATCCTTATCTTTCTCCCCAATTTCCTATTGATGATATTTATCAAATATTGCCGGCCGATTTAAGAATTCCTTTTGATATGCGGGATATTATTATTCGGTTGGTTGACGAGTCGCTTTTTTCAGAATTTCGTCCGAATTATGGCCAGACGTTGGTTTGTGGATGGGCAAAAATACATGGGTATAATATTGGAATTGTCGCAAATAATGGAATATTGTTTTCTGAAAGTGCTTTAAAGGGCACGCATTTTATCGAACTTTGTGGTGAACGGCGGATTCCACTATTGTTTTTACACAATATTACTGGTTTTATGGTGGGACAAAAGTATGAAGCGGAGGGAATTGCAAAGCACGGTGCGAAGTTGGTAATGGCAGTTTCGAACGTTTGTGTTCCCAAAATTAGTATTATTGTAGGTGGATCTTTTGGTGCAGGGAACTATGGTATGTGCGGTCGTGCATATTCACCTAATTTTCTATGGATGTGGCCGAATTCTCGTATCTCTGTGATGGGCGGAGAACAAGCGGCATTTGTGTTATCAATGGTGAAGCGGGCGGCATTAGCGCAGATGAATGCCGAAGAGGTGGCCGCGTTTGAGCGTCCAATCCGGGAAAAATATGAGCGAGAGGGAAATCCATACTACAGCACAGCTCGTCTGTGGGATGATGGTATAATTTTACCAGAACATACTCGTAAAATATTGGGAGCGGCGCTTTCGGTAGTGATGAGTAATCCTCATGCCTGCAGTCGCAGTAGTAAGTATGGCGTTTTCAGGATGTAAACATGAATAACTACGAAACAATTGTTGTGGAGCAATTTACGAGTGCTGGAGTGATCTATGATTCTGTCATAATGGTGAGACTGCATCGCCCGCAGGTACACAATGCCATAAATCAACAGATGATTCTAGAGCTAAATGATTTATTGGATTATTTGTCCGCGGGCGAGGGCAGTCCCCCATCAGTAAATTGTTTGCCACGAATATTGTTGCTCACTGGCAACCAAAAGTCTCCAACTTTTTGTGCAGGGGCCGATCTCAAAGAGATGCAGAATTCTGGTGTGCAAAATCAACAACATGATGCCCTACAACATGATGCCATACAGAATGATGCGTTGAAGAATGCACATAATCTAGCAGAGCTTTATTCCAAAATTTTTAATTTTCCTAGACCGGTAATTGTTTTGGCCAATGGTAACGCTTTTGGGGGAGGGGTGGGTCTACTGGCCGTTGCTGATTATGTGTTAGCACAGCAGGACTGCAAATTTGCTTTTCCGGAAGTACGCAAAGGTTTGATTCCCGCGGTGATTTCTCCTTATCTATGGAATAAGTGTGCAGGAAATAATTATTCATTGCTGAAATATCATATTCTTTCAGGGACATCATTTGGTACACAACTGGCCAAAGAGCTAGGGTTAGTGCAGGATATTTTTGTCGATGAGGATATGGCGGTTGCTAAAATCGTCAAGATTGTTGAGGATTTATTGCCTGCTCAGGATTATGCACAGGCGGATGCTAAGCGCTGGTGTAATCGTTTTTTAGAAGGAGCGGTACGAGCGGTACCAACGCAACAAGAGTGCGCGAAAAAATTAGCGGCGATGGTACTTGATTCAAAAACCCAAAAACTGTTGAACGGTTATGATCGCTGAGTATTGACGATGGAAAATCGAACGTTACCACGGAATTTATTTTGCCCCCTCACCTAAATATTTTTGACGGATTTTTGTGGCAGTACCATCCTTCTCTAGTTGCTCAATCCCCTCATCTAAGATTTTGACCAATTTCAAACCCTTTGCATTCTTTATAACAAGGATATGAAACTCTCTTTTTGGTTTAAATGCATCTGGTACCATTTCTACATCTTCCAAGTCGACTTTGCCTTCTTTTTTCAAATGGAGCACCACTTCTTTTTGCTCTAATGCCAAATCAAAGCGTTTGCTTTTTAATTTAGAGATGAGTGCTTCTCTACTGGAGCTTCCAGTGTCTATCGAAATCTTGCCTTCATATTGCTCGTAGTTAAATCCGGAAATCCCACCAATTTTCAATTTTTTCAAATCTTCTATTGTTGAAACCACCGGTGGGAGTGGAAATTCTTTCTTAAGATAGAAAAACACTAGGTGTGTTGCGTAGAGCGGTTTGGTGAAGTGTGCGAATTGGGCACGCTCAATTTTGTAGGAAGAATTAGGAACCAAATCTATCTGTTTTTTCTCTATCTCTTGCAAGCATCTTTTCCAAGGAAAAATAGTATGAACAAATCCAATTTTATTGCGTTTCAAAATTTCTTCTATGCTATCTACGGCGATACCGGATAACTTTTTATTAGCATCAATCAACAGGTAGGGCGGTTTTGGATCTTCCTCCCAAGCAATGGTAACTTCATCCGGGTTTTGAGCGAGGGCCGGTCTGAACCCAGAATTAAAAAACAATAAACTTGCGATGACAAGAAACAATCTCATAATAATTTCTACCTCCACTTATACAGATTATACGGATTATATAGATTATACGTACAGAAAGTATACATAACGTGTTAGAACGTAGCATTGATTCTTAAAATTTGTCCAGAAAAAGATTTTTACAAAACACTTTTGTAGCATACTGAGGTTCCGGATAAACTTAATATAAGTTTAATTAATATAAATTTGGCCTTGTTAAACTGAGGAATTTAGGGATTGAGGGATTGTGAGGTTGTGATGGTAAAAAAAATTAGTAAGCTTTTGATTGCTAACCGTGGGGAAGTTGCCGCGCGGATTGCATATAGCGCGAAAAAAATGGAAATGAAAGTAGTAATGGTTTATAGCGAGGAGGATCGCGATCTGCCTTACTTATTATCCGGTGATCAATTAGTTTCCTTGGGTGATGGGACATTGCAAGATACTTACTTAGATCGGGATAAAATTTTAGGCATTGCACGTCGACTAGGAGTTAACGCTATTCATCCGGGATATGGTTTTTTAGCAGAAGATGCTGCTTTTGTGCGGGCGGTGGAGGAAGAGGCCATTTTTGTTGGTCCTACCGCTGACTGCATGCAGCTCTTGGGTGATAAGGTGCAGGCAAAATCATTGGCACGCTCTTTGGGAATTCCAGTTATTCCTCAATTTGAAGTACCGGGAGATTTTCCAGTCATAATTAAGGCAACTCTGGGAGGTGGCGGTGTGGGCCAGAGGGTTGTGTTTAACCAAGCAGAATGGGAACAGGCGCGTGCGCAAGTACAGAGTGAAGGCGAACGGGCAGTAGGGTGTGGAAAATTGTTTGTGGAAAAATATTTACCCAAAGTACGTCATTTGGAAGTGCAAATTATTGGTGATGTTTATGGAAATTATTTACATCTTTTTGAGCGGGAATGTTCGTTACAGCGACGACGACAAAAAATGGTTGAGGAGGCGCCGTCGCCATACCTTAGTACTAGGCCAGAGCTGAGAACAAAATTAGTACAAGCAGCATTAGCGTTGGCGCAGGCCAGTAGATATCGTGGGGTAGGAACGGTAGAATTTTTGGTTGATGAATTTGATAACTATTATTTTATGGAGGTTAATCCGCGTTTGCAGGTAGAGCATGCTGTTACCGAAATGATTTTAGATATCGATTTAGTCGAGTGGCAATTAAGAATTGCTGCCGGAGAACCACTACCATGGTCTGAGGGCGATATCGAACGGCGACGTCGTGGACACGCGTTGGAGGTGCGTTTGTATGCGGAAGATCCTCGGAATAATTTTATGCCGAGCGTGGGGACTTTGGAGTATTTGCGCTTGCGGGGAGCGGTTGCTGGACGAGCGGATGTCCGGGTGGAGAGTGCTTACGTAAGTGGTAATCAAATCGGTATTTCCTATGACCCAATGATTGCTAAAATTATTACTAAAGGCGAAAATCGGGAGCAAGCTCGACATAATTTAGTCCGAATTTTGGATGATAGTTTATGTCGTGGAGTGACTACAAATATTGATTATTTGCAAGCAATTCTAGCGCATCCAGCTTTTATACGAGCTGATTTGTTTACTAACTTTATTGAATGTTATCATCAAGAGCTGGTTGTGATGGGCGACAGTGGTAATGAGTTTGAGGATGCGGCCACTTTGGCGGCAGCTATTGCGGCAGGATTTTTTCTAAATGACTCATCTCGGGATAGTCGTTATAGCAGGGAATATAGCGATAAACGCGGCGATAAACGCGGCGATGAACTTAGCGGATTTCGAAATGTGTAATATTGTAATATCTTAATATCTTGTAATCTATTGATGTATAGCGAGGATAGTGCTTGAGAACTATAGAAGTAGATATAAATAAAGCAGAAATAAAGGATGTGAAAATTACTAACGATCAGGGGGGGCAGCATGTATCTTTTTGTTTGAATAATAAATTTTATAGATTTAGACGAGCACTGATTCACAAACCGGAAGCAGAGGCGCCTGTAGAAGCACCTCTGGTGATGCGAGTTATCGACGAGGATAGCGGTATCGCTTACAATGTTGATTTAACTGATTCAACCAAGTTGACCAAGTTGACCAAGTTGACCAAGCTGCAGAGCAGAAGTCAACCAAAGAATGGGCCTAGGCAAGCATTCTCTGGCCATGTTATTGCGCCTTTGCCAGGAAAAATTTATAAATTATTTAAAACAGTTGGTGACCAAGTAAGTCGTAACGAACCAATATTAGTTTTGGAAGCGATGAAGATGGAACATACTTTGGTTGCACCATGTGACGGAATAATCCAACAAATAAATTATGCACTGGGTGAACAAGTGAAAATAAATAGCGACTTATTTTTTGTAAAAGAATTCATCTGTTCTGAGGAAATCAGCAAAGGTATAACTACTATTTAAATTTGCCGCATTTTCAGATAGACTGCTCCACATAGACATGATGTGCTTAGCAATATCATGATCACACTGTTCATATACCAGATCATAACCTATTGCCGAGACCGACTGGGAGAGAAATACGAAACGTCCAAAAAACGGGCTCCATTTAGATCCAACATGATGCATTTTCTTTATTACCAGGTCACCATATTTAGACGGAAATGGGTGTCTTCCCATTGATGAAAAATTTGCGTCGGCCTTCCAATAAGGAGCGCCAATATTTTCCAGGTGTTCCAACGCTAGTTGATAATTCACAGTACTAGGTAATTTATTGGTTACGTATTCTCGAATTCTTAGCGACGATGCCCAAAAAGAATCAGTATAGCGAATATGAATTTTTTGTGGGAGCATGCTAATGAAAAGTTGTACGTGTTCATCGCCTAAACTAGGCGATACTCTATGCCTCTCATTGACATCCATGTTTATATCGATGGTAAAAGTTGGCGCGTCTTGCCCATTAGTTTGCTGGACAATTTGTTGACCATGCTGTTGACTGTGTAGTCGTTCTAATTTGGCCATCGACCATGCGGCAGCGGCCAATAGGGTACAACCGACGGTGGTGTTGTTTTGCTTGCTACATTTGATCAAGGCTTCCAAGTTTTTAGCATCTCCATCGACGCAAAGAAAACCGTTGGTATCGTCATAATTGGACGTCGGTTCACTATCGCAAGCTGGATTGTTAGCTTGATTACTAGCTCGTAAACTAGATCTCCAAGTGCGGTTATGATCATCGACTTCCTTAAGCAATGCATTGAGCTCCTGAGAGTTTTTTTTACAGTTAGCGTTGGACGGAGTTAGAAGTTGCGATTCTAAGACGCTTAAATGTGCCGGCAAAGAATTGACTGTAACGTGATCTCCCTTGCTTAAAATTACGTAGCAGTTGAGCAACGTGTTAAGCAAGATTACTTTGCTCATCCCATCGGCGATGGCGTGGTCATACATAAAAAGTAGAACGTTTGATAGATGGTTGCCAGGCGATTTTACAAGGCACGATCGCCAAAGGTGGGTATTGGTACCCAAAGTAAAATGATTTCTTAATTCGTTATTGGCAACGGTCTTCCAGTCCTCACTTTCAACTGTTCGGAAAACTGCTGGTTGGGTAATTTCTACCCAGGAAAAGGGAGCAGTTTTTCTATCAGTGTTCCTCCTAAAAGAAGGATATCGTTGCATCAGTAGTGTTATTGCCTGTGCCATAATTTCACTATCGATGTTACCCTCAATCTCAATCGCAGCAATGTTCATATTTGGTTGAGAAGAAATAAAACTACTTTCCAGAGCACTGAGTTTTCTCTCAACGCCCAAATCCTGGGTTGCTTGGTCAGACATGTGCTGTTCTCCTAGTCTCCTGAAAAAAATTTAGTCATATATTTGGTCCTGTTCATCTAATAAGGAGGGGCATTCTACATTAGTCCGAGGAATTATGTAGAAAAAATTTATATTTTATTTTTCTGCCAATTCAAGACGGCAAAAAAATTCCTCCTTAAATTTGATCAATGTTATGTGGTAATGTTTTATATTATGACAAAAACATTTTTTTATTACAAGCAATGGTTTCGTTGGTTTCTGTTGCAACTGTCTTTGCTACTGATAGCTATAGGCATTATTACGAACAGTGTCCTGACTGCCAGTGAATCTATGAGTGAGGTACAGGCAGATTTAGCTAAGGCGGAGGAAGCAGTGGCGGGGTTAGAAGATCAAGATCAGCAAAAAGAGGAGTCAGGGGAGAAAGTGGACGACGAGGATGCGAAGAATGCCGACAAAAATGCAGAAAAGAAGGCAGAGGATGATCAGGTACGAAAGAAACGCATCCGTTTGGACTTGGACAAATTACTAGATAATGCCGGAATGTTGAGCAATGGAGATCAGATGATTAATCCGGCCATTAGCACTAGGTGTCGCGAGTTATTAAAGTACCGAGAAGAGCGTATTAGATTGCGACAAAAAGCGCAGTTTTTATCGCGCAGGATTCAGCGACTGCAGAATGAGGCGCCTGAGAGACGGGTTTATTACAAGAAAAAAATGGATTTCATTGCTATAGAGGTCAGTCACGAATTACATATTTTGAATTTTCAAATACAAGTCATTGAAGAGGATATTGTCAAAAAAGGATGTCCAGGGATTAAAATCTAGGAATGCTACTCGCCAAGATATTGTGTTTTTTGATATACTTTCTAAGTTAGATAAAAGCAGCGGCCTGCAATAAAGTATCTATGCCATCACCCTCATATCCATATTTTTGCGGTGGTATCGAAGGTTCATCTTGTTGTTCATCTTGATTGCGCTCATCCTGTTGATTTTTCAGTTCACTTTGTATTTTTCCTAATTTTCTTACCCGCGCATTAATAAACCAATAGTTCACTTGTTTTTCAGAAAGGTTAGTGTTTGCCGCAAGCAATCTTTTTTCTTCTTGAGTAGGATAAGGATATTCATAATGATTTCTAAGCCATTCCATTAATATATTAACGGCCGTTGAGGAAAATTTAGGACGATGAAGCCGACAAACACTTCCTGGTTTATCGCTTTGTGATTTTTCTATTTTTGTTTTTTTGGTAGCAGGAGAAGGGTCCATCGTTTCTTGACCACTGTCTTCATCACGATCATCATCAACAGATGAGAACGTTCTTTTATATCCATGTTGCGCGCTATCAGCAGCACCCCAGGCATTAAATAAAAAGGATGAGAAGAAAACAATCAATGTTGCTAAGTGAATGAATCTAAAAAGCATAATTACTCCAATTTTTTTACTTTAATGTACAAATATTAATACTAGATAGTAACGTAACCCTAAAAAGAAAAATAGTGCAATTATGTAAGAAATTGTTTGAACAAATTAGGATTGGTGGCAACCACTCTTTTCAATAGCTGATGCTTGGCCAATTGGCAGGCACTACTACTAACTAGAAGACCATAATATTCTAAAGCTTCCTTTACTTGATTTTAAAAACTTTACTGCGGTCAAAGTAACTGCGGCCGAAGTAACTGCAGCCGCAGTATGAATTTTTATTCCATCTAATTTTCTTAAATCAAGATACCAATAGATCGTCGGTCAAAAACAAGACACTCTTGGACTGAGGTGTTTCACAATTCTTTGATATCAGCAAGAAAAGACAAATAGTGAATCTTATTTCATTTAACATTTAGGATACGTTCATAGAATATGTGTTAACTTATTCAAATTGCATAGATGCATATGGAGTGTTCACTTGGAACACAATGGAAATTGGCGGTTGAAGATTTTACTAAACTTCTATGAAACTTGGGTTTAACTCAAGGAGGGGTGTTTATGAGAGCATTAATTGATAAAGGGATTTTGTTGCATAGGTTCATTAGTCAAAGTTTTGAACTTGTAAATAAGGACCTTATATCTTTCTCCATTCTTATGGCGAGCATTTTGACTATAATGGCCATTCCTTCTTGTAGCAACAAAGATAATGATTCTCGAGTGGAATCCACAGTTAAAAATGTGGTCGCCTATCCAAGTCTAGTAGAGAGGAAATGGGAGAATGACTGCCAAGAAGCAGGAATCGTTGGGTTATCCTCCAAGGATCTCTATGAATTCAAAGGAAGCTCATTTGATAGGGTTGTTTCCTTGTATGAAGATAGGGAGTGTAAGAATTTAGGAGGAACTATCACCTACCATGGTAGCTTTCAGGTTAATAGTAATCAACTCAATGATAAATCTAGAGATATCAAATTCACCTACAACAAGGTGCTGGTAAGGCCAAATACGGAAAAGATCGTTAGTGCTTTAATGGCCATGAAATTATGCGGACACGAAGATTGGGTTGTTGGTAAAGAGGTGGATGTGACCTCTAATTCTGCAAGTATTGTATGTCCAGTAAGCAAGACACCGAACGTAAAATATAACATCGTTCTCATTGAGGACAACGTCTTGTTTTTTGGAAAAGATGAAGTGGATACAGAAGCAGCAAGGGACACGAGCGTAGAACGCAATGAACCATTTCATAAAATTTAAAAAAGTCCCCACCATTGAACTTACGCCTCCTGCAGAAAGAGGAGGTTCAATTATTATGTGGAAAACTATAGTAACCAGTATTGATTAATACATAAAGCAAACATTACATTGTATGGCCGTGTAAGTTTGAGTAAGTTTTGTGAAACGGATTTGATATTACACCCCGTCGCATAATTAACTTCTATATTTAAATTCAGAAATTTCCAGGCCAGTCTGTCCAAAAAAACTTTGAATCAGTTTTGGACTTGACCGAATTTTAGAAACTGCAGTCCTTAACTTATTTTTCAAGTCGCTCAGATCTATCGAACAGACATTTTTAAGTTCAACACCTTTGATCTGATACCAAAGCCCTTCAGCAGGATTAAGTTCTGGCGCATAACCCGGAAATTTTTCGACACGAAGTCTTTGTGGCCCTACGGCGGCAATAAAACTTCGAACAAAATAAGATTTTGAAT
>JADGBS010000056.1:0-2174 GCA_015231325.1 Oligoflexia bacterium
GAAATTGAAATTGAAATTGAATATGGCCTGTCAATTACTATCTTATATAAACGATGGAGTATAAAAAGGATTTTTTTATGAAACTAAAACTAATTACTTATTGCAGAATGATGCAACAATGGTCGTGGCATATGACTAGTAATTTCACATTACTACTTCTTGTTATGCTCATTGTCTTTCCCAACACATACCTCTTTGCTGCTGCAGCGGGTAGACCCCAGTCCACTGAGACGCCAAAACCGCTCCTTGCTCTTCTTGATAGATTGGATACTTCACTGATTTCCATTGCACAGTTAGATGACGGAATAGTTGATCCTAGTTTGCTCGATCGTATATATAATTTATCTAAAAATGATCTTAGTGATGCACTGCCTGAATATACAGAACTTAGTCCTGCTTTGCGTAAAATTTATTTACAAGCTTTTTTAAACATGATGGAGCGAGATATTCTAGGCCCTTTTCAGAAAAATGAAAATCCATCAGAAACGCCAGATTTATCTGGCATGAGCACAGAACTCAACGGTCATCTGCCGCTGAGGCCAACACTACCTCTATTTAATTCGACTGAAATGGATAATCGTTTGTATTGGGTTGCTACCCGAGTGAATAGTGTTGATGAAAATAAATTTCATTCAGTACTTTATAATCATCTAGTTATTGAGATTAATGGGATTATGTCGCTACTGTCCGCACAAACACCACCCATAGCAACTCCCGTATTAGGATTCAATATTGCAACATACGAAGGTGATGTGTCGCCAGAATATCGCACTACACTCACTACGTTTCATGAAGAAGGGGCCGAGGGCGAAAAAAAATATTTATTAATCGGATATCCAGGAGATTGCCATCTTACACCAATAATGTTGCAAAAAAGTGAAGGGATAACGCATGTGTTTGTTCTTGATTCCTTGGGGGGATTTGTTCCTCCTAATTCTGGCAAAGAACACAATGACTACCGAATTGTAATTTCTATGCTTACTTCAATGTTAGAAATATCACAAATTAAACTGCATTTTTTTGACCCCCAAATTCAGTTTGACGAAACCAGTTGTCCAGTTGTTAGTTTGGAGATTTTCAAAATACTGGAATATAAGGGCGTAGATATGCTTGCATTTATAAATAAATATAATAGAACTAAAAAAGTTTATCAACCATCAGGTGGTGGCCTTTTTTACATTTATCCCTCCCTGCCACTGCCATTTCTTGCCCTTACGCAAAGTTTTGTACAGATGCAAAGTTATCTGAGCATTCGTAGTGATGATACCGCAGCGTTGGACATTTTGTCAGAACGTCTCAATGGTAATTTGCGTTTGGATATTGGTCGAAAGAGTGATCAGAATATTGATGGCACCATAACCAATGCATACATCTACATAAAACGTACTATCTCTGTGATATCACTTTTAAGACAACTGATTACAGAAATGCCATAGGAAAAAGGTACTTGCGGCCTTGCACAGATGACCTCTTTTGAGTGGACCAATTGCAGGATTGCAAACAGTATACTTCGTTACAAATAAACTGAGAATTAGTTATGCCGCCGATTTTGGCGACAAAATTTAAGCGAGCAGACCCTACCAATGAAGGCCGCTGAATTTTTTTGCATATATATCTTTCTTATGTCCATAAGACAAATAACATATAGATATTTTTATAGTCCGGTGGAAGCGCCAATACTTGAGTGTAACTAACGGTTGGTGCGCACCAACCGTGCGTTTTGGTCAATCAAATTTCTAATGATACTCAGAAGCTTTTTTCTTATTTTCTCTATTATCTCTAATATTCCTTCTTATATTTGTATGAACCTCATTTCAAGAACTTTTTTCAGCGTTCACACGAGATTGCACTTAATTATTAGCATTAGTATGGAATTGCGACAAAAAAAGGTGTTATGCTTTTTTTCCTATTTTTTTATAAAATTTATTTGGTCCTATGTTACGATCCCGAATGTTTCTACTATTTTTGTAATTTTGTTGGATGGTCATTTGAATTATAAAAAAATGAAGCGTTGGATTGGAGAGTATTAATGAAACGATTTTCAGTATTACTAATTTTAACCGTGGTATTTTTAACAACTTTTATTGTTCGGGCACAGGGATCAGCGCAAGCGGTCAAGTATGTTATTGAACACACTGAGGGGCATAATTACTATATGGTAGAAAGGCCTTGTA
>JADGBS010000056.1:2202-18535 GCA_015231325.1 Oligoflexia bacterium
ACGGCAAAGACCATATAGAGCAGGTTGTAAAATTGAGGAAGTGGCTACTCATACTCAGTTTCACATTTATGCTGATCAAAAAATAGGTAACGATGAATTTGTCAAGGATCTCTGTCTCTCAATTAAAGTCTTCCAAGTAGAAAAAGTAAAGGAAGTTGTGGAACAAATTAGAGCTGCGCGAAATGGAGATGGGATTTTCTATTATATGCGGCATACTAAAGAATATGGCACTGGGAATGGTTCTTGCCAAGTGACTGAGTGGAAAGACAATTCCTTCCAAATACGTCTTTTCTATGCTGACTCCATAGATAGTCTTCATCCTGAATTCACAAGAGGGGTAGCGCTCCATCCATTGCGTTCTTATCTTCTTAAGGGTGTGATCGAATGTTTAACCAGTAGTGAGCATCAGTGGAGATGTTTGTTCAGGGACGATAACTCAAGCTCATCGATTACGGAGAAGCCGCTTGCTCCTTATAAATGTGAACCTTATGACAGTACTTGGAAGAATGGTGTGTTATCAACGATCGAGCAAAAAGTTTCTGCTTACTACTAGAAGATGGAGATTATGTGAAAATGTATAAAATTTATCCATTAAATTCAGTAAGATTTTTATTCGTGCTGGTTTCGGTTGCGGTGATCAGTTACCAGATACAGGCAAAAGATCTCATTAAGTGCAAACGAGAAAATGCGACAACTCAGACCAGGCAATTTTGTTGGGTGGATGATTCTTTGCAGGAGGTGCGCAGTTCAATCTCGCTGGGGCAGGGGTATCCGGGTACAGCAGAAGAAATGGAAGCACTAATTTCCAGCGGAGTAATCAATTTGCTCGGCAGAACTCAACCCGTACCCATGGTTCTAAGTAGTTTCATTCCGCGCCTGAAGGTTATTATTAATTGGAACTCTGATAATCAATGTTCCAGAAGTAATCTCTGGAGTCACGCTATCGAATTTCTGGCGCTTGATCAGATACGTAATGTCGCGAAACTTGGCGACGTTCATGTTGGTTACAATGATCTTTCTATGAATTTACCAAACCATATCCAATACCGGCACAACCAAGGTTCACATGGACAAATAGATATGTCTGCCAGTTTCAAGATATTCGATCGCAACTTTTTACCGTCTGCACCGTTTCCGCAAGAACGGATTCCTAGCAAATGTACGATGGAAATGAGTTCTGTCTCCATCGGATACGATCCAATTAAATTAAATAGTGATATTCAATACATCACGTCCCTAATTGCCGCAAAAAATGAACTCGTTATCAAGTCGTTTGTAATGAATGCGATGCTCCTAGATCAGCGGCACGGAGCGTTGTGCTCAGTGTTACAGTTGGCGACCACCTTGAGGGCATTAGAGGATCTACCGGAGGATGATGCATCTTTTCAAGCATTATCATTTAGATCAAAACAGTATGTGGTGGAAGCGCTCGAGCGGTCTGCCATCGAGGGTTGGATAAATGCCCCAGAGATAGAGATGGATGTGGGCGGTAGACGCAGATATTGGGATTATTTTGTTAGAATACAAAGAGATCTTTCTGCTCGGTGTATTCGTGGTGATGGAAGGAGGTACCTCGTTTCGGTTAATAATTTCAAACATGGCGAGGAGATCACTTCCCCCGTCGGATTTAGCAATGCTAACGATTATTTTCGAGAGCTAGAGAATTTAAAAACCCTCAGAGGTGCACTTTGGGGCCTAATTGTTATTGGAAACTTTGAGACAAAGAGTTTAAAAGAGAGTGAATGGATGTTGTATCCGACTGTGTACGAAAGACTTTAAAAGACTTTAAACGACTTTACTTTAGACGAGACGACATGGGGTTCGGTTCTCACGTGGGGTTGCTAGATATGAAGCATGTGGCGCTTTGGTTAACAATTTGGTTGGTTTTTATTTTGCTTATCGGCAATGTTGGTACGGCCATCGGTTCCAGCGAGCGGAAGGGCAGTGGAGAAGCGTGTACTGGGGAAACGTGCGCTATTGATCGCGATATTAAGATTTTAAATGAACGGTTGGAACAGCTACGACGGCATAAATCTCAGTTAGAGGAATACTCACGGGTGGCAGATGATCACTTGAACACGTTAAGGAGTAGCATTGCCAATATGGATCGTGAGCAAGGCGAGATTGTGCGCGGAGTGCAAAATGTGGGCGCCACTATTACTAGACTGCGAACTACTAAAGAGCAACATGAGGCAAGCATCAGAGCGTTAGTGAGGAGCAATGAGCAGAAAGAGAGTGCACTCTCGAAAATTTTGCAGGAAAAATTCATTCTGCAAAATATCAAAAATAAACTCATCCTAGAAAATCGGAGCATTCTCTACTCCAAAATCAAACTGGAAACCCTTATTAGTAGCTCACTCTCTCTAAAAGACGCCATCGATAACTTGATGGCACAGTATCAAGCAAAAATCTCAGCGCATCTGGAGTGGATCGATAGATTTAAGTTATTGGCAATTCAATACGCGCCCGCTTACGAAAGGATTACCGATCTGAAAACCTTTGGGGAAGAGAATGCGAAGATCAGTCAGTTTCAAGCACAGATCCCGAGCGATGAGTTGGTGAATAACGAGAATAAAAAATATTTTCGGAATCTTGCTTTAGTTGATGTTCAAATTACAAAATTGCAGTCAGAATTGCAATCATTTGCGGGTAGTGCAGAAATGGCAACCCTGCGACAAAAGACAATCGCGGATCTGCCTGTGCCGGTGCCTATGCTGGTGGGTGTGGATACTGTAAATATATTGAACGACCTAAAACAACGGGATGTAGACTTGCAAAATATAAGGTCTTTGTTGATTAAGTCAAAAAAATCTCTAGAAGAACTGTCGCGAAAGCGGATGTATTTGGTTATCCATCTTCCGCAAAGCTGGAAAAAAATAATTGATGTTAGACTGATTGCTTCGTCAATACAGTTGGCCGCCAGCGGAATAAATGAGGTGGATAACGCACTTCATGCTAACCAACTTTACGCGGACATCAGGGGAGCGTTGGATCCGAAACTAATGAATTATAGTCAGCATATACGACGCAAATATTGTCCCCGATTAGCGCGAATAGATTTATACGAAGCGCAGGATTATTTGAGTTCGTTACAACAGGCCGTTCCTGGACTACGTTTGGCACCAACCCTATTGAGTGAGGTGAATGTTTGGTTAGCGGATTATGATGTCAAAATTAAGAATCTTCGGGGAGTGCTGTTATCGGATATGGACGAGTTGGATCAATTTTTTTCGGAAAGAAAGCGGCAACTGACTCGGAAAATCAGACAGGTGCCAGACAGGTTAAATGATGATTGCAAACAGAGGATTAATGAATATATCCAAAATGCTACTGATAGTTTAGATTCTGAGCGAGAGTATATTTCTATTTTAAGCGATTGTTAAGCGACTGCTAAGTGATCACCAAGAGATTGCTAAGCGATTTATTAAGTGATTTGTTAAGCTATTTTTGTTAAGTGATTGCTTAATTTATTGATTAAGTGATTGCTAACAGTCGGCCCTGCTTTTTGGCCTTTTGATGGGGAATTTTGATGGGGAATAAGATGTCACGTTTAATCTCATTAGTATTGTTACTATTTGTCTTAATGTTAACGTTAGTGTTAGTGTCCATGTCATCTACTTTTGCAGATGGTTTTGGTCAGTACGACCAGCTGTTCAATGTTCAGCGAGGATGTTCGATTACAGAGATTGCTGCTCCGGCAGCAGTACCTTCGACAAACTACGATCTTGTGTATCAATCGATACCAGGTAAAGTTTCTGCTGCGCGCATTGCGGAGGTGGATGCATTACTACGGGCCAGACTTTCTGACTCAGAAAGTTTTCAATACATCTCCTACCATACCAATTGCAATTATCAGGTTTGTGCAACCATTCACTACCAATACGATGGTCTTAAATACAACGAAACACTGGGCGTGAATTTTGATTTACCACCAAATCCAGATAGGCCAATTAATAATGCAGATGTTTCGCTGACTACCATGACCTCTGTCTATGGTTCAATGCAAATTACTTTGTTGCAAAATCAGCTTTCAACGTTGAGAATGTCTGTTGAAAATTTAGAGTCGACCGTAAATCGTAAACAATCGGAGATAAATGGTCTTTCGTTGAAGGCAAGAAGTTTGCGAGAACGTTTTCTTGCTGACCAGGAAAGGCTGCGTGAGTTGGTGGCCGAGCAGGAGAGAGCGAATCGAGCGTTAGCGCAAACACTACAAACAGAGAACAATCTTCAACATGTTTCTGCCCGTCTCGATCAAATGATCGAAGCAAGCAGAAATGAGATGGAGCAATTGGAAAGTGAGAACCAAAATCTAGAGCGGGAGTTATCCGAAAATGTTGCGGCTACAACTCAGCTTTATAGAAATTTTACCGCGCCGGAATTTAGTAGCAACTGGATACAGCAAGGGCAAGCGATAGATGGACATATTGGAAGCGGTATTGGTTCGCACAACCAAAAAGTTATCGACATAAATACCGTCACCAGAATACAACAGGGATTCGATCTTGTTGAATTTAATGTTGGGGATTTTATTAACAGAACCGATTTTGATTTCCAACGGCACGTGCAACCGCATTTTGCTACCCCGCCAACTCACCCTCATTATCAATCGCTGGTAACTGCGGAACGATATTTAAATCAGACCAGAAAGGAAATAAATACCAGTCCACTTTACGATCAAAAAGAGACCAGAAACGATTTACTTGACTTGGCCGAAATGTCCAAAGATTTGGCCGACGAGGATTTTAGTAGGGGCGATGACGAAGACGGTGAGAAGAGATTATCGTTGACCTTAACCTTAATTGATGGTGCCCTCAGCTTTGTACCTGGTGTGAGCGCGATTAAAGATGCCATCACATTATCAACAGGGATAAATCCCATTACGCGAGAAGCTGTCTCTGATATGGAACTTGCAATCATCGGTGGAACTTTCTTTATGCCTGCGATTTTTTCAGGCACCACTAAGGCCATCTCCAAAACCGGTGCTATTATGTTGAAGTTTATGGGGAGCGGTAAAAACTTCGGAATTGCTAATAAAATAGTTACCGCCATCAGAAATGCTGATACCTACATATCTTCTATAATTAATAAACTTCCTACTGCAAAGATCGGAGAGCTTACTGATGAGATCGTTGATTCTGCGGCAAGGTTGGGGCTAAAAGAGGGATCGAAATTAAATGCAGTGCTGGATACGTTCAAGCGGTTCTTTGCAGATGAAGCTGGTCATGTAGAGACCAAGTTTTTGATGGATGTTTTAGAAGGCGGTATTAGCGCCAGCTGGAAAATGACAAAGGAAGTAATGGAAGACCTTGGTAGTGCCATTAAAAACCTAAGAACAAGTAATAAATTACCAGAAAAATATATTAAAAAAGATGAAGCAAAGGCACTAGGTTGGGAAAGACAAAGTGGTAACCTCCATGAAGTGGCACCAGGAAAATCCATTGGTGGTGATGTTTATAAAAATATGGATGGTCAGTTACCTGTTGGTAAAAAATATTATGAAGCTGATCTAGGTTATACTCAAGGACGTCGTGGAACTGAACGAATCGTTTATTCAGAAGATAGAAAGTTTTATATAACCAATGATCACTACGAAACATTTACAGAGATTAAACCATGAAAGAAATTATTTTAGATGGAGACAAAATAGATAGTATGGAAGATTTTCATGATCAGATTTCAATCCTACTCAAGTTCCCTGAATTTTATGGAAGAAACCTTGATGCTTTATGGGATTGTCTAACCGGATTTATTGACACAAATTTTAAATTAATATGGAAAAATCATGCCAAAAGCAAAGTAGTTCTTGGTGACAGATTTGAAAAAATTATTATTTTATTAGATGATTTAAAAAAATGTGAGAAAAATTTCAGCTATGAACTTGTTTAATAAATTGTTCATTATTTAGAGAGTCGTATGGTCCAGATAACCCAATGCATGATTATTATGAGATTACTCCAGCACATGTGAAATACTTCAAATTGGATTTTTGGTCTTGATAGCGATATTTGTCATCACCACAGATGAATTAGTTGATAAAAAAATACGGTTGGTACGTACCAATCGTTCTTATTTAGTCAGGCTTTATTTCGTTAGTTTTTTACGTGCCAATATTGATCCATTTTTTCCTTTCCTAAAGTGTTTTTTGCCACCAGTAGATTATGAGTTCGGCAGTATAGTCGTAAATTAGTTACATTGTTTTCTCCACCCCCAGCAAACGGTTGGCAGTGATCAAATTCCAAATTATGAACTTCCTCACATCGCTCCCCAGTGATTGGTGAAATATATTCACAACGGTCTTTTGCCCGTGCCCTCACCTCCTGGCGCACAGACTGTGGTATGTAGCGCGAATGATTATTTTGCGGGGAAGGAGTAAGCGTATGATTTTGTCGATGTTGATTTACCGAAGGTTTAGTGTATGACTCGATGGTCTTTTGTAATGCCAGTTCCAGTAGTTCGCAATCGCTATAATTGCCCGCCAGATTTTTTAATGTCGCCATTTTTTCCAAAACGGCAGAAGAAACCTCCACTTTATAGAGCAAAACCGCCTTTGACCACGGTGGTAAAATTTCATCCGCTGCGGGAGCGCCGCTGCCGCAACTGCCGCTATTGCCGCTATTTCCGCCACTAACGCCACTAAAAATCAGCTCAGATGTAGTTGTGATTGTGGTTGCGGTTGTTGTTGTAGTATATGGCGTGAGTTCATCTGCTGCAGGCGGCATTAATAAGCTGAGTGGGGGCGCCGATTTGGCCTGTTGATCAGCGCGTTTTTTATCCTCAATTGCCTCCAGTAGCTGCTTGGCAGCGCGGGTGGATTTTTTTGAAACTGCCGCCAGCAGTGCTCGTTTTTCTTCGAGAGCTAAATTTTCGCCACTAATTTTTTCTTGGCGTTTAATTGACTGTATTGTAATAACGACATTGCTGATAGTGATATCACCTGTGCTGATCCATTCTTTGATCTCTGGTAACGAACGACTAAGGCGCATCACTGCAATTCTCAGATACGCCTCACTTTCGCTGTACCCCAGTTTTTTTATGCAATAGGAAAAAAGACTACTGTGGCCCAATTCCGCGTAGAGACGGCGCGATTCAATCTCATCCAAATGTGCTAATAGAAATATGGTTATGGACCTTTCTTGTTTTACTAATGCCTCGGTGTTTTTGAGTAATTGTTGATCATCTATTTTGTCTAAATTTAGTGTCATAAAGATTCTCCGGTTAACAATTAAACTGAGAATTAGTTATACCACCGATTTTGGCGACAAAATTTAAGCGAATAGACCCCGCTAGGAAGGCCGCTGAAGATTTTAGCATATGATTTCATATTCATAAGACAAGTGGCCTGCAGAACCACTAAAATTCATCGTAGCGCATCTTCCAATGATGGTCTGCGGGCAAGATGAGTTAATATAAAAAACGCGACAAACAACTCCGCAAGAAAAAAATGAAGAAAAATTGAAAATATTTTTATGGCCCGGTGGACGCGCGAATACTTGAGTACAATTAACGGTTGGTGCGCACCAACCGTGCATTTCAGTCAATCAATTATCTAGTAGTATGCAGAAATTTTTTTCTCTATCGTCTCTAATATGCCGGCCCTCCAACTACTGTCGTAAGGCCCTCTCTTAACGTCATTTTCCTCATTACGTGAAAATGAGTTATCATCCCGACATAAACATCTCCACTGGTGTTCGCTATTTAATAAGCATTCAATCACCCCTCTGAGACCGTAATTCCTTAATGGGTGGCCCCCTCTATCGCCGTTAATCCAAAAGACAATACTGTCAAAGTAGATAAGGCGTATTTGAAAGGAAGTATCTGTCCAATCAGTCAATTGACAAGTGCCATGGTACCCAAATTCATCACTTCCGGGTGAAAAATAGTAATTCCCATCTCCGCTTCGGTCTGCCCTGATCTGTTTCAAAACCTCATGTACTTTTTTTGCTTGAAAAATTTTAATTGACATACAGAGCTCTTTGCCGAATTCGTCGTTACCCACTTTTTTATCAATATCAACACGAAGCCCTATCTCTGATCTGTAACTCTCAAACCCTGAACCAGTTCTATAGGGTTGACCAGGTATAACCGCCGGCCGTAACTTTGTATATGGCAGTTCCATGGGGTAGTGATTCATTGTGTCAGAAGAAAAATCAACTATTTTTGGGATCGCTTGAGATGCCCGTGCCATAGAGAGGAAGGTTGCCAAAAATAAAGTTGTTGAAATTAGTAATACAGGTAATCGATTCATTGGGATTCTCCAAAAAATTGTAAAGCAACTCGTATTAGTAGCTTCGAACATTCAGCACTGCCTTTGCTACCATCAATTAATAGATGCTAACATACGTATCCCATCGATTAATTTGAAAAATAAAAAAAATTTAAAAAATTTTTCAAGATTTGGTCTGACCGCGTCAAAATTAGTTCGGTTTATTTTTGCGCACCCTCATTAATCCAGGCGATGATGGATGCTTTTTCTGCGGCAGAAATTGCTGTTTTCCCTTCAGAATGTTTTGTAGGAGTACATCCAACCTTATTAGCGTAGTTTGGTGTACAGTACGCATCGTCGATTCTTGTTAGCAAAAAGGAGCTGCTGGGATTTGCGGCGACCACAAGGTTTATGCCTGCACATTTGGCTTCACTGCCTTGAGAAGCATCGACGGATTTTAGGGTGGTTAACGAAGAGTAAGCATTGTCGATGGTGCTAAAGTCAACCTGAAGATTGTAGTCATTGTTATGGGGACTATTAGGGTAGTGGCACTGTGCGCAGTTTGTTTTAAACGTACCATTGTACAAAGTTGTAAACCTTGTCTCTTCGCCTTTTTTTTCTCCGCAGCCAGCGAGGAGTAAGAGGGCCAATGCTGCTAACATTGTCAACAATGAAAGTAAATTTAAACGCATAGTAAACCTCCGGGGTAAACGGGATAAAATTTAAGTTTGGCCTAAGCTCATGACATTAAAGCAGTGAAGCGCTGTTTTGTAAATTGACTTTCTGCGAGTAATGCGGGTATTGCAGGCAATGCGGTAAGTTATAAAAAATCGCCCTCATCCATCAAACGTATAAAATCACAGATTGATTATATGCGCCCTCCTCTATCCCTCTGCTATACTGATATGCGTACGTTTATGTATATGTTTGTGCATACGTATTCTTGCTCATATTTTTGGTATTTTTTTTTATTTCCATGTGGTAAAAGCTGGTTGGACAGAGAAGAGAACTATAGCGAAGAGAACTACAGAGAAGAGAACTACAGCGAAGAGAATGAGAATAGGGAATAACAGAATAAATAACAGGTAACAAGTATGTCTTACACGATACTGCTTTTGGTACTATTGGTGGCATTGATCTTTGAGTACATCAATGGTTTTCACGACTCTGCCAACGCTATTGCGACGGTAATATCCACCAAGGTGCTTTCGCCACGAAATGCGATCATTTATGGGGCCATTTTCAATTTTTTTGGCGCCTTTTCTGGGACGCACGTTGCTAAGACCATCGGTGCGGGGATAATTGATACCACCGGCATTACCCAAACGGTAATTCTCTGCGGCCTAACGGCAGCGATAGTTTGGAACTTAATCACCTGGTACTATGGGTTGCCCTCAAGCTCTTCGCACGCGCTGATCGGAGGACTACTGGGCGCGGCGATCGCTTATAGTAACACTGGGGTGGTGAATTTTCATGGGCTTTACTACAAAATTTTGGTGCCGATGATTGTCTCTCCTTGCATGGGATTTGTCGTTGGCTTTATAGTTATGTTGTTGTTGTTGAGGATTTTTTATCATGCGCACCCCGACAAGACCAACAAGTACTTCCGCAAGCTACAGTTGCTCTCCTCCGCCTTTATGGCATTTGGTCACGGATCCAACGATGCACAGAAAACTATGGGAATTATTACTATGTCGCTTTGCGCTTTTAAGGTGATCGATTCCTTTGAGGTCCCATTCTGGGTGATTTTGTCCTGTGCATTGACTATGGGGTTGGGAACGATGGCCGGAGGATGGCGGATCATTCACACCATGGGCGATAAGATGATAAAACTTCGTCCGATTCACGGTTTTGCCGTGGAGTTGACCGCCTCCATCATTATTCTTTTCGCTTCATTTTTTGGTATTCCCGTAAGTACTACCCACGTAAAAACTACTTCAGTAATGGGTGTTGGCAGCACCATTCGCTTATCAGCAGTCAAGTGGGGTCTGGTAGGCAATATTCTTTGGGCCTGGGTGTTGACGATCCCTATCTGTGCATTTCTGGCGGCCATACTTTTTTACCTACAGTCCATCTTTAATTAAGGGCCCAGCCGCAGTCCGAAAAAGTGCAGAAAAAAAACTCTGTACCTTGGCATTCATTTCCGCAAATTCATCTTTTGGGTTGCTCAAAAGGGTTATCCCCCCTCCTGATCCATAGCTGAGCTTCTGATTCTTTAAATCGATCACCGCTGTGCGAATATTGATCGAAGCGGCAAGCAGCGAGCGATGAAGAATGATAGTGCTACCCGTATAAAAACCTCTACCTCTACCTCTGCCTCTGTCTATGCCTCTGCCATTTTCCAGTTGGTGGAGAATTTTTAGCACTGATTTTTTAGGAGCACCTGTAATACTTCCCCCTGGAAAGAGTCGTCGAAGAATTTCGTAAAGGGTCACGTTGTAACTTAATTCCGCTTGGATAATAGAATATTGATGCAGCAACTGAGGCACTGCTAATCGGCGTCGCCGCGCCAAGATCGTGGCATTGGGAAATTCTATTCGTGAGAGGTCATTACGTAGCAAGTCAGAAATCATATCTAATTCGCCCTGTTCCTTGGGGTTAGCAAAAGGGTCAGCAAAGGGAGTGACGGCATCCTTGCTGGCAGTGCCTTTGATAGGAGTAGTTGTCAATAGAAAGTGATTTGGTAATTTTTTTATAGTGAATAGGCCCTCAGGAGTGTTGCTTAATATTAACAAATCCAACGGCGGCAGAAAAGTGAGCTGGGCGTACGGAGAGAGATTTCCTTGAGCGCGCAGGTTAATAAAGAGCGCGGTAAAGTGGTCGACTGGATCCACTGCGGCCGCGGGGTCTTTATACCGGTATTGATATTGATATTGATAGGTTAAGTTAAACTGATAACAATTACCGCGAAGTAATTCTTGATACCCTCGCTGGAATGCTGTTTGGTATTCATCGAATGTAGGTGCAGAGAGCAAATCCAAATCCAAATCCAAATCCAAATGTAATTCTGGCGTCGTCCTTGCCGAAGTCTCTGGCATCAATTTTTCAACATCTTGGTATTTTATCTCAACCGCCAACAACGGCCGCTCAAAGAGCGGCCGTTCAAGGAGATGTTCGACCTCTTCGAAGTAGTAACCCAGTTCATAGCAGAGATAAAAAACTGTGGGTAGTGAGTAGTCATCATGCGAATGGGTAAAGCGAAATTGACGTAAATAGTCGCAAAAATTTTCAAAAGTAAAAGGCCGTTGAGTCTGGCCAGCGCCAGTTTCAGCGCAATCATAAGTGATGCACGAGTTTGGGTAGTAGAGTCGAAGATATAACGGATTGCTAAATTTTATCCACTGGTCAGTATTTTTGTCGCTATTACGAATTGGAATCAAACTGAAAGTGCGACCCCATTCTGTTGTGTCCATTTCCGTTCTGTCCCTGCCATTGTCCCTGTCCTTGTCCTTGTCCGTGTTGTAGGATATTTTCATCTTCCCCATATTCATCATTATCGTTACTCTTACCGTTTTTAGTAACCAAATCTGCTAAGGGATCATGCGTAAGGTTAGCAAATGTTGCGTATTCCCCTTTAAATGCTACTCTAATTACCCCGGTTTCTCCTGAGCGGTTTTTCCCAACAATCAGTTCCGCTATCCCCTTCTCTTTAGTTGTTGAAGGATTATAATATTCATCACGATAGATTAACATGACAACATCCGCATCCTGCTCTAACGAACCAGACTCTCTCAAATCAGAGACAACTGGCCGTTTGTCCACCCTGGACTCCACACCGCGGTTAAGCTGTGAAAGTCCAATAACTGGACAACCCAATTCTTTGGCCATCATTTTTAATCCACGAGAAATTTCAGAAATCTGCTGTTCTCTGGAAGGATTGCCGGAGTGAGAACGCAGGAGTTGTACGTAGTCCACAACCACTAAACCTAATCCGTATTCGGCCTTGATCTTTCGACATTCACTTTGGATATCCAATATCGTAACATGTCCATCGTCGGATATAAAGATGGGATGCTCATTCAGTTTTTGTACATGTTCTCCTAATCGGTTCAGTTCTCGCTCGTCAATATCTTTACTGCGCAATTTCTTATAATTTACGCGAGATACGCTGGACAGAATGCGCAAGCTAATTTCCGATGCCATCATTTCCAATGAGAAAAAGACAGAAGGAAGTCCAGATTTTTTGACGCAGTTCAGAGCAATATTTAGGGCGAGGGTGGTTTTTCCAATACCCGGTCTAGCGGCGACAATCAATAATTGCCCTGGCTGCATCCCTAGAAGAAGGGAGTCTAAAATATCAAGACCAGTCGATAGACCACTTAATTCTCCAGGGTTGTTTTTTGCATTGTCGATCTCCATCAAATTTTCATGAAGGCAACTGCTAAGTTTTTTTATTCCTCCGGTGCGAATGTCTTGGGTGATTTTGAAAAACCTGGATTCTACTTCTGATACGAATTCGCGACAATCACCGCTGTAGGTTATTGCCTCACTGGCAACCTTGTTTGCCGTACGAATGATGTTTCGTAAAATTGATTTATCTTTCACGATCTTGGCGTAGTGATAGACGTTAGCAGAAGAGGCCTGTTCTTCGACAAGATCTACGAGAAATTGCCGTGCCCGCATATCATCTGTCCCTAAAAGCGATAATTTCCCAATGTCCCGTATACGACTGCAGACGGTTATGTAATCTGCCATTCGATTATTGTGAAGTAGATCAATAATCCCTTCAAAGATCACCCGATGTTGAGGATGGAAAAGGTCGTCTTTCTTAAGCATAAGACTGCTGATTTCGTTATAACAAGAGTTATCCATTAATATACACCCCAGCAAGCTTTTTTCGGCCAAAAGGTCATGGGGTAATTCTGAAGAGATAATGGCGCCGCCGGCGTTTCCAGAGGCCGTAGCTGCTGCTGCGGGGGCCGGTGCAGGTGCGGCGGGTGGTGGTGGTGTAACTGGAGCATCAGCAGCAGGATTGCTAGCAGCTGCTGGCGTAGATTCACGCTTGATTAATGTATTAGAAATAAAATCGGAAAGGGATGAAGATAGTTGCTCTTTCAGTTGTTCTTTCACAGGACCTCACACTAAAGTTATTTTGGAGAAGAGGACCCTTTTCAAAATTGATTTTTTCAAGATTGAATCAGGCCACCCCAAAATACCTTTAGCGCGGTAAAAAATAAATCCCCTAGTCTACTTATTTTACTTTCCCTTCTTTGTTTCTTTCTTTTTTTCCTTATCGTCACTGTTTTTCTTATTTTCTTTGCTCTCCTTGTTCTCTTTGTTGCCTTTACTCCCTTTGCCACCCTTCTTAGCATTTTCTGTATTTGTTGCTAAGGATGATGTGTTGGTTGTTGCAGTGCTGGGAGCAGCAGGAGTAATACTAGTGCTAATATCGGCCGCCGCAGTTGCGGCCGCAACCGCAGTTGCACGCGCCGCTGTCGTACCATCCGCATCAGCGGTATCTCCTCCAATCGCTGCTTCTTCCGCTGCTCTTTCTGCTGCGCGCTTATCTGCGGCATCTTTGTCTTTCTGTGCTTGTTTTTTCTGTTCGGCCTTTTTCTTCAATTCTTCAATCTGCTTTGGATCCATATTAACTTTAATGTTAAAAGTGGCCTCTACATCCGCAAAAATTTTCACTTTGATATCAAAGCTACCAAGTTCTTTTATGGGGTTGTCGACTTGGATCCAACGACGTTCAACTTCAATTGATCTATTTTTCAGTTCATTGGCCAATTCAGAGTTAGTTACTGCCCCAAAGAGCTTACCATTTCCACCAACTCTCTTGAAAAATTCTAGTTGTAAACCATCTATCTGTTTTTTCAACGACATCGCGTGCTCGCGCTGTGCATTTATTTTCTTGGAAAGACGTCTTTTTTGATCCTCTACAAACTGGGTATTGGCCTCATCAGCGAGTATTGCTAATCTACGAGGGATCAGATAGTTTCTGGCGAAACCTGCTGAAACAGCTACAATATCGCCAATGCTACCCAAACTTTTTACTTGTTCTTTTAAAATAACTTTCATTTCTAAATCTCCTTTAAATCTCCCAAAACAGATATTTTAATTTTATTTTTAATTCTACGAGTCATCATTACCTAACCATCATTGCCATTAGTATCGTCACTGTCCTTTGGAGACGATATCTTCTTGCGAATTAGCTTTCTAAAGTCCACCCACATATCAAAGAGTCCAATCAATGCCAAAATCCAGTAACTGGTGATTACTGTAAGAATAATTAACAGCGAACGGAATGTTCGTTCGATTTTTAGTGCAGTTAACAGCTCTACCAAGATGCCGTGCCCTTGAAAAAAATAAAAGATCCCAAAACAGAATAGTAGATTTTTTCCCCATGTCGCTGCTCCATCAGGCCACCAGGTTGGACCAACCAGCATTAGCGCTAGAACCATGATCAGCGGCCAAACCATCAACTCCGGGGTTTTGAAGGCGAGAAAATCATCGATAGTAAAAAGATAGCTAGGTATAATTCTGCTGGCAAAGAGATGCTTGGATCTGAGCAACAGTCCGAGATTGATCCACACACTAAGAAAAATCGAAACAAAAATGGTAAATGGCAATGACCGCATAACTTCTTGCGCTAGAACATCGGGTTTTGCAAGCAAGTCCAAGAGATCTTTACGATCCGTCCCCTCAATTCCGTCAATCAGTTTAGTGCTAGTGCTGTCAGGGCGGCCAGCGCTGCTGGCCTTTTTGTCATTTGTGAGTGGTTGAAGCTTACTGGCAAGCTCGCTGATACTCTTGGTCATCTCACCTTGTATTCCTTTTGGGAAATATGAGTCAAGTGTGACAAAGATCATCGTTGCCACTAGCACCAGCGAAAAACCAGCAAGGAGCACGCCTTTGATTGGAGGAATTCCTCTCCGGATGATCTCGCTGATGATGAAGGCAATGAGCATATGGACGACAAAACTCCAACTCCACAGAACTTCGGAATAGATTTTGAGGCCGAGCAACAACATTGCTATCGCTCCAACGGCCAAGATTAATCCTCCTCGGGCGCGTCCATACAGTAACAAAATCAGTGCTAGGACATAAGGGGTGAAGATGGACATCACAAAGCTAATAGTCAGGATAATAGAGATAAAAAGCAATATAAACGGATGGAGCAAGGCCAATTGCTTGCTGCCGTTTCCATTTTGTTCCGAGGGTGAAATTTCCTTGGGATTAATCGCCAATATCATGTGTTAGCTCTATTGCTTTATTTTTATTGTGCAGGTCGGTTGCTGACGTAACCAATTAGACACATGTTTCTACCACGCTTGATTGCAGTATTTGCTCGTCGCTGGTGTTTAGCACAAAGGCCGCTCACTCGTGCAGGAGAAATCTTTCCAAATTCATTTACCAGCCAGGTATAGCTATGTGGTTCTTTCCAGTCAGGTTCACTTTTCTTAGCGCAAAACCAACAGGTTTTTTTACGGGAGAACATCTTTCTATCTTTGTCCATATCATACTGGCGTCGATAATCGCTACGACCTCCATTTTCATCGTCAAGCAAATCATCGTCTTGTTCTAGATCAAAATCTCGATCGCCAGAAGAGAGCGATCCATGATTATCCTCATGGTCCTGTCCACGCTCATTATTATTATAACCATCATTAATGCTCATAAAATATCCTCTTACTTAATCATTTATTATTTATTAATCGTTAATCGCTATTTGTTTTATCTTAACTACCTAACTTCCCAACTATCCAATTTTTGGTAGAGGGCACTTATAGTTTTTTACTAACTCCTCTTGCAAAGAATTATGGCCTAATTGAACAATTATCGATCTAATAACGCTTTCGTTAATGTGCAAACGACGGTCGATTTCGGGATTGGGGCAATCTTCAGTAGTACGATACATGAAGTAAAGATAATGGCCCCTCTTTGCTTTTTTTTCGGTGGGTTGTGCTAGGGCCCTAACTCCCCAGTCATCGTTAACGAGAATTTCTCCCTTGTGGTCAGTAACCACTCCAGTGATAATGGCCTTGATGGATGCTAATTGTTCATCATTAGTATCCGCGTGGGCCAAAACTGCTGATTCGTAAATCATCTTTAGCTCCTTGTTTTGGGCATGGCCGCTACAGCAGGTCATGCGCGGTAGAATTTATAAAAAATTATAAAAAATCACAA
>JADGBS010000057.1:0-2282 GCA_015231325.1 Oligoflexia bacterium
CACTGACCCTTCCCAACTCATCTTGTAATAAGCGGGTGAGCTTTAGTTCCATACTCTCTTTCTCTCGCTGTAACCGTTCTTTTACGCCCACTAATTCTTGTTCCACCAAACGATTGCACTCCACCCTGGCCAAACACATCCCTCTCAACAACAACTCCGATAGCTGTTGCAAATCTTCTTTCAGATTTGTTTCTTTGAGTTTTCTTTTAGCAATCAACTCATTAACCTGCTCCTTTACTTTCTTCCAATTCTCCATCATACAAAATCCTTATTTGAAATAAAAATCCCCATTCTTGGTAATCGGCACTCGATGACCAAACCCAAAACTCTTACGTTTTATTTTTATAATCGGAGGAAATTGTTTTCTTTTGAACTCTGCCCCATGGTAGAGGCGAAAGGTTTTATATACGTCCTCTTCAGGCAGTCCCATTGCAATCAAATCTTTAGGACTTAGGTGATAGCTGATGATGCCCTCAATAATCACATCTAATCGGGAATACGGAGGCAAACTCGACTGGTCTGTTTGATTTTCCCTTAATTCTGCGCTAGGCGGCCTATTGATAATTTCTGTTGGAATCAATCGTGGGTAAACCTTATTGAGGTAACTACTCAACGTATATACCTCCGTCTTATAAATGTCACCCAATAGACTGATCGCACCTACACTGTCTCCATACAAAGTGGAGTAACCTACCGCCAACTCTGATTTATTAGAAGTATTAATTACTAACGCATCCCATTGGTTAGCGCGAGCATATAATAATGCTCCACGCAATCGACTTTGAATATTTTCATTACTTAAACCAGATAGCTGTTGCTTAAATACATCTTGATAGAGATTGCGGACGGCCGAGTGTAAAAACTTAATCGGAAGGTGGAATAACTTTACACGCAATGTATTGCACAACTCTTGCGCCAGGTCAGCACTAAGGCCAGAAGTATATTGAGATGGCATAAAAATTGCTTCCACCTCAAGATGGGAGAATTGCTCCAGTGCTAATTTTATGATCGTCAATACTAACGCTGAATCGATTCCTCCGGAAACTGCAACCAAGAGGCGCTTGCCCGCAACCTTGTTCACATACTCCAATAGACCAAACTTCAGTGCCTCCAAAACATCAGCGCAATCATCATCGCTCCAGGGCAATAACGATGGAACGGCCGAGGGAGCGGCCGGTGAAGCGACAATAGCAGGAACAAACAAACTCTCCCAACTATTTTCCTTGCTAAAGGAAGAGATTATGGGAGAAGGAATGGGCAAGTGCAATGGCAGTGGTGTTTCGAAATTTAATACTTCCGCAGCAAAAGGTTGGGCCTGCGCCAGTATCTGATCTCCATTCACGATAAAACTCTGTCCATCAAAAAGAATCTCATCTTCTCCACCTACTTTATTCACATAAAACATTGGTGCCCCTAAAGCATGGGAGATCTGCCGGGCCCTAGACAACCGCATCTCAAATTTGCCCAAATAGTAGGGGCTAGCGCTGATATTAACGATGAAATCAATTTTCCGCTGTTTTGCTTGTAAGGCCTGTGATAATTGCTTTAGTTCTGCGATAGGGTTCACCGGATAAGTACAACTTGGCCACATGTCCTCACAAATGGTGAGTGCTATTTGTAATCCTTGCCACTCCCATATGACAGCATGTTCACCCGGGGTAAAATATTTTCTTTCATCAAAAATATCATAATTTGGTAACAGCATTTTGGCATAGAGGGGAACCAACTCTTTGCCTGGTTGTAATAAAAACATTTCATTATAGATCGCCGAAGGCACTCTCTCTTTGCCCCCACTACTGCCCAGATCAAATTTATAAAATAATCCCCCCAACAAAATGGCCAGGTTACTAAAATTGCTATGCGCATGCTGGGGAAGGGAACAGCTCCAACGATTAATCTGCTGCAGATGTTCTAAATAAGCATCTATAAAACTTCTCTGCAACACTAAATCCTGTAGTGGATAACCGCACAAAAATAGTTCAGGAAAGAGGTGTAACTGCAATTGTTGCTGCTGTGATTCTGATTGTGGTTGTGATTGTTCAATAGTATCTTTCAAATAATTAAAAATAGCACTTAAGTCCGCTAAACGCTGATGAGTTTGGTGAAGTCTAAGCTGTAAATTATAATAATTCATATAATGTATCACCCTTATAGATAGTTATACTAATTTGAGGATTCTCATGCAAGCAAGCAAATCACTCATCATTAAAAACGGTACTATTGTACTCGAAAATCAAACTTTAATTGGAGATCTGTTAATAGCGAACGAAACTATTCAACGA